>JAGWBB010000040.1 GCA_021296095.1 Desulfurellaceae bacterium
TCTTGTTGAAAATTGCTTCCCTGAGTGCTCGGTCGGTTGACGCATTGTGAATGGGATCGTTCTTTGGAACCGAAAAATCCAGAAAGACGAGCGATGCCTGACCTTGGCGCCATTTCTTCTCGAATATCCAGTCCTCCAGAGTGTTGTAGTGACCTGAATAGGCCCAGGAGTGACTGATGAAAACGTGAACCTGGTGTGTACTCATTGTCAATGCCTCAGTTTCTCAATTGTCCATGACTATTTCATCTCGACGGCTGCTTCACATCGTGCTCTACCCTCGACAAAACCATAGGATTATTCCGACAGCGAACACTGTCGTCTCAAGTACGCCGAAGATCCACGGGGTCAAAGATTCGGTTCGCGTAAATGGCTTGTACTTTGACTGGTCCTTCCCCTCTCCTAGCGCGATCCATTCAGCGGCAAAAATTCGAGCCGGCAGTCTGCGTTCGAGCGCGTGAATGACGACGAATTTACCCCGGTTGAGCTGACCAAAAGATGAGATCATTCTGTGCCATGCGAAACAGAGAACCATCCCGCTCAGACCTAGCATGACGAGCGCGGGACCGGCTATGCTCGGTGCTGTTTGCCCACGTATGAGGAGTCCTATGGTTGCCAGGATGATCGAATTGACGGATAGGAAGAACGTATTGACCTGCTGCCGACGAGAGACCAGGGATTCCGAGGTGCTCACAAAGAGCTTGTATTGTTCGAGCAGTGCTGAAGCTTCGGTCTCGCTCAACTCTTTAGAATTGGGCTCTCCGAAAAGCTCCTGCTCGACCGTATTCGGTTCCGATGCCATTTAACTCACCCACTATTCTCTCGATGTCCCACGGTAGGGGGGCAACGTTAAGCGCCGCAAGGGCAGGCGGCACTCTCGGCACTGTCGGCTCAAGGGAAACCGCCATGATGTACTTGTCCAACTCCACGCTCTTTCTGATTTCCCAATCTACCGCCTTGCTCCGATGCGTCGTTTTCCCGATCAAGCAGACCGTGACGCTACAGGCTCGAATGAGCCGTTCCGCGTTCGTCTTCCAGGCGTGTTCAAACGTCTCCTTAATCGAGTAGTCACGAAACACCTCGCTTGCCTCCGAAAGAGATCGACAAGCCCCTTGTCTTCCGTGCTGAAACTCAGAAACACGTTGCGCGTCTGAGCACGAACCGCATGCACGTCTTCAGGCCGAAACTCGGTCGTTCGTCCGGGTTTGCGTTGGCCTCGGCGAACCGCCCCTGCCTGCTTGACGCTTGTTGCCAAACGCTCAAAGTCCTTTTGTTTCATAGACCCTCTAAAGAAAGCGTCCGAAATCCTCTTAGGAGAGAGTGGTGGATCGTCACGTCTGTCGGGAGGGGCAGGCCGTCGGCCTGTACGCTCTCCAGGTAGGCGGCTACGGCCTCCCGGATGTTCTCCAGTGCTTCTTCTTGCGTCTCCCCCTGCGAATGACACCCCTTGAGAGCGGGGCACCAGACATGGAAGCCCCCTTCCTCTTCGGCTTCTAGGATGACGGTGTAACGCATGTTTCCTCTTGGGTGAACTTTGGAATCGTCCTGGTTCGGATCAGTCCCAGATGCCGTGAGATTAGCCCGCGCTTATAGTGCAATCAAGAACCGTCTGGGCGGCAAGGCCCACGAGCCGCATAAGCAGTCAGGCGCAGCTGCCCAAGCGTGAGCCGGGAGATTGCTGGTGGAGGCGGAGCGACCTCCAGGAGGAGCAAAACAGTCCCGTAGCTAGCGGTTTACGTTAGGCTGTAGCCAGGCCGTTCCGCTCTCGTCATGCCGGGCGTGATCCGGCATCCAGAGGCGGGGGGCTTGGGGGCTGGATTCCTGCTTTTGCAGGAATGACGGGCGGCTATACAGCATCGTTATTTGCTCTCAAGCGTCAATCAGACGGCGTTCCTTGCGAAAACACCAGCATGGGGCTATATGATGGCAATGTCGGAGAAACGAAAGCCGACGTATGATCTGAAAGCCATCAAGACCGCGTTTGCCACGGCAGCAGGCTTAAAGGCCACGGGTTCGGCAATACAAGATGCAGCAGCCTTGGGGTTTGGAAGTGCTGAGATCATTGATACCGTTCAGTCCATACAGAGAACACACTTCCACAAGTCGATGACCTCCTATGCCGATCATCAAGTTTGGCAGGATGTCTATTATGTGCCGTCGGAGGTAGGGACGCTGCATGTAAAGTTCACAGCCGATGCTGTGACTGAATTTCTGCTCCTGTCGTTTAAGGAGAAGTAAGATGACCGCTCCGATTTGCCCGGAAACGGGGACGCCGATGAAGCGTGGCGTTGCGCCGATGACGATCTCCTATAAGGACCAGTCGTCAACGTTCGAGATGCCCGGCTGGTATTGCGACGAGTGCGATGAGAGCATCCATACCGGCGACGATATGAAGGTCTCCGACCGGATGCTGAAGCGGCTCAAGGCCCAGTCCAAAAGCCAACGCACCGTTCAACTTGCGGCTCAATAACCCCCTTGTCTGTCCGCGTCACTTGCATTTCATGCCCCTCGTGCTGCGCTCCTGGCCTTCGCGGTCTTTTTCAAAGCGTCTCGTGGTCAACAGAACATTGCGCAATCAAGAACCCCGTTGACGGGCTGGCTGAGTGCGAATCTTGCCCACGTCTTCAGGCCGAAACTCGGTCGTCCGTCCGGGGCTGAGTTGCCCTCGGCGAATCGTCCCTGCCTGCTTGACGCTTGCTGCCAAACGCTCAAAGTCCTTTTGCTTCATAGACCCTCTAAAGAAAGCGTCCGAAATCCTCTTAGGAGAGAGTGGTGGATCGTTACGTCTGCCGGGAGGGGCAGGCCGTCGGCCTGTGCGCTCTCCAGGTAGGCGGCTACGGCCTCCCGGATGTTCTCCAGCGCTTCTTCTTGCATCTCCCCCTGCGAATGACACCCCTTGAGCGCAGGGCACCAGACGGCTTCGACAAGAACCGTGTAACGCATTTTTCCTTCCACTGAGCCACTTGGAGAACGTTCCCACCTGCAATCAGGATTGATTTTCTTGACTGGTCACGTAGCCTGGTCACATGAGAGAAATCAACGCGTCAGAGTTCAAGGCAAAATGTCTGGCTATTCTCGACGAAGTCGTACAGACCGGACAGTCGGTAACAATTATGAAACGTGGGAAACCGGTTGCCCAGCTTGTTCCGCCTGTCCCCAGACAGCATGGCTACCCGCAGGACGCCCTGTTCGGAACAGTGAAAATTCATGGAGATATTGTCGAACCAGTCCTGGACGCCGACGCCTGGGACGCTGAACGGGAGAAGATCAAGTGAAGGTGCTCCTTGATACCCATATTCTGATTTACTGGCTGGGGACCGACCTGCGTCTGTCAGTGGAGCAGAAAAGAGTCCTTGAGCAAGCCAGCCCTGAGAACCCGCTGTGGGTCTCTGATATCACGCTGTGGGAGATTGCGACCCTGTACAATCTCAAGCGTCTCTCATTCCATCTGCCACTACGGGACTGGCTCGAAGCCGCGACCGCCCCACCCCTAGTACAACGGGTTGGCATCTCCCCTGCCATTGCTGCGGCAGTGGCTGCCCTGCCGTCTTCCTTTCATCGTGACCCAGCCGACCGCATCATTATTGCCTCGGCCCAGCTTCTCGGCGCAACATTGCTGACACACGACAAACAAATCATCCAATCTGCTCTTGTTCCGACCTTGTAGGCATTGATGGGGCTCCGTCCAGAGACACAAGGCTCTCCCTACAGGCTCGAATGAGCCGTTCCGCGTTCGTCTTCCAGGCGTGTTCAAACGTCTCCTTAATCGAGTAGTCACGAAACACCTCGCTTGGCTCAGAAAGAGATCGACAAGCCCCTTGTCTTCCGTGCTGAAACTCAGAAACACGTCGCGTGTCATTGGCAGTCACTCCCACTCGGAGAGTTGTATCGCCTCTCAGTCTTGCTTGGCCCAACTGGTCTCGTAGTCGGTGCTCATCCGCACCTGAGCGCGCAGGTGCTGAATCTTCCACTCGCCGCCCACCTTGACGTAGTCGTCCTCGTAGCGAACCGCCTGCCACTTTGCCGTGGTCTCGCCAAAGGTGAACGGCCCGATGAAATACCACCGGCCGGTGGCACGCTCACCCTCGACCTTGATGACCGGGTTCATCACCATGTGCTGGGAGAAGCTGATCATTTTTTGGAAGCCTTGGAACAGCTCCCGGATGCCGGCGTGGCCCTCGCCCTTGCCAAAACCTGCCGCCTCCCAGATGCCGTCTTCGGCAAAGATCGTGGTGATGCGACCCGGATTATGATCGTCGTCGCAGATATCGCAATACTCGGCCTTCAACTGCTTGATGGCCTCAATGTCTTCCATCCGGGTGAGACGTTGTTCGAGTTCTGTCATGTCCATTGTGGTTCCTCCTGTGTCGCTCGGTTGGCGTTGACGCGGCCATTATAGCGACGGCCGGCGCTCCCGCATACGGTGGCCGGGCGAGCGGAAAAGTGCTAAGGCTCGGCTTCATCCGGCCCGACAAGGAGTCCCTATGCTCATGCAGCAGCCGATTGGCAATTACACCTTCATCAAAGGCATCGGTCCCTTTTGTTCGGGCTGTAAAGCCCAGCCCGGCTATGAGATTGTCCACGCCCGCTTTCATCCCCTGCCCTCCTTACAGGCCGGCTTCGGGCTGATCGAGCGTCATCTGCAAAGCCTCGGGCGCCCCATCCAGGCGCTGTGCGGCATGGAGCTGCGCATACCCCAGCCGCTGTCAGCCCAGGCGTTTGCCGAGTTCAACGCGCCGTATATCGCACGCCTGACCGACTGGGACCTGCCCGTCGATGGGGTGAACCCCGTCGCCCGAACGAATGTGGCGCCTGCGGTCCACCCGCCCGCCGAACCCGGGGTGTACGGCTTCTCGTATACCCTGCCCAGCCAGCAGCGGGGCACGACGTTTGTCCTGTCCGGTTCGGCCGAAACTCAACGCCGGTCCGACGGGGGCGAGGGCTACGAGATTGTGAGCCACGGGGATGTCTCGCCCGAGGGGCTGACCAGAAAAGCCGATCATGTGCTGGATACCCTGGCGGCTCGCCTGCGCGAGCTGGAAGTCGGCTGGACGGATGTCACCACGGTTCAGGTGTACACCGTTCGCGATATCCATGCGCTGCTCGAAACGAGCTTGCGGCCTGCTCAGCAGAGCCGCCACGGCCTCCAGTGGCACTACGCCCGTCCGCCGGTGACAGAACTGGAGTACGAGATGGACGCCCGGGGCGTCCGCCAGGAATATATCGTGTCGGGCGTCTAAGTGACGCCTAGTCGAAGTCGTAGTCCTCGAGGTAGTCGCGGAGGCGGCTCAGCGCGGTTTCGAGCCGCTCGTGAGACTGGGCGAAGCACAGCCGGAAGTGGTCCTCGTTGCCCGGCCCAAAGGTGAAGCCCGGCGCCAGGCCGACGTTTTTCTCGGCCAGCAGGCCCTGCACGAAGTCCAGGCTGGAGCGCAGGCCGCGGACGCGGGGAAAGGCGTAGAAGGCGCCCGCCGGCTCGCTCAGCTCAACGCGTGGATGGGGGGCCAGCATCTGCATCACCATCTGGCGGCCGGCCCGGTAGCGCTCGCGCAGCTCGCGCACGAAGGATTCACCCTGGGTGAGGGCGGTGATGCCCGCCATCTGGATAAAGGGCGGGGCGCCGGTATTGGAGCACTCGGACAGGGCGGTCATCTGCTCGCCATAGCCGGTCGGTATGACCATCCAGCCCAGCCGCCAGCCGGTCATGGCAAACGCCTTGGAGAAGCCGTTGACGACGATGAGCGGGTCGTCCGGCTCGGCGATGGACAGAAACGAGGGGGCGACATCGCCGTCGAAGACGTTGCGGTGATAGACCTCGTCGGCGATGATGACGATGCCCCGCCCGCGGCAGAAATCGAGCAGCCGCTGTTGTTCGTCGGCCGGCATGACCCAGCCGGTGGGATTGCAGGGACTGTTGAGAAAAAGCGCCTTGGTCTTCGGCCGGGCGGCGGCGAACAGGTCGTCAAGCTCCAGCCGCCAGCCCTGCGGCTCGATCCGTTGGCGCACGAAGTCAAACGTCGCGCCCGTCATCTGGAAGGCACGGTCGATATTGGGCCAGTTGGGGCTGACGATCAGGCCGTGGTCGCCGGAGCCGAGCGTCATCCGCGCCGCCATCGAGATACCCAGCATGGTCGAGCCCGGCACGACGACGCGGCCCAGGTCAAGCTCAATCCCGTACAGGCGGTCGAGATAGTCCTTGATTGCCGCTCGCAGATCCGGCCGTCCTGCGGGATGGTTGTAAAAGGTCAGCCCGTCGTCGAGCGCGCCCTTGGCGGCCTCGCGGATGAATGCCGGAGTCGGCAGGTCGCCCTCGCCGAACCACAGCGGAATAACCGACGGGTCGCCGATGCGGGGCAGGCCGACCTTGGTGATGCCGTTCTGGCGCAGGCTCTCGAACTCGCGGCGCAGGGTGCTCATGCCGTGGCCGTCCTGTTCCCCGAGCCGTCCGCACCACGGTCTGTCTGGCCCGCAGCTCCCCGCCAGGGCTCGACCTCGACCCGGCAGTCGTAGAAGGTGCCGCCACCGCCCAGGTCGGTCAGTTTGGCCGAGGTCACGTTGTTCACGTTGCCCCTGCCGCCGGACAGTTTGTCCCACCAGCCCCAGAAGGTGGCGACTGTGCCGGGCGCGACATTGGTCGAGATTGTGAGCGGCATGACGAACGCGCCCCGGGCGTTGAACACCCGGACGTCCGCGCCGTCTTGCAGTCCCCGGGCTGCGGCGTCGTCAGGGTGGATTTCCAGGGTTCGGGCGGTGTTTTCCTGGCGGCGCATCACCGGCAGGTGGCCGTAGGAGGAGTTGAGCGAGTCCTTGTGTTTGCGGGGCAGAAAGTTGAGCGGGTAGGGGCCGTCACTCAGTGTTTCGTGGGGCGGCACGAAGCCGGGCAGGGGGTCGAGCCCGTCGCGGGCCAGCTTCTCGCACCAGAACTCGAACTTGCCCGACGGGGTCAGAAAACCGCCTCGGGCGCGCGGCAGCAGATCCGGCTCGGACCGGGTGCGGACAAAGGGCTGGCTGAGGAACGCGTCGCTGGGCACCTGCTTCTTGAGCGACTCGGCCGTCAGCTGGGACGCCGAGGCGTACACGGCCGGCTCGGTAATGCCCAGCCCGGCGGCCAGCAACTGAAACACCTCAGCATTGGACTTGGCCTCGCCCAGCGGTGCGATCGCCTGGGGACTGAAGCTGCCAAAATCGCCACCATAGGCTAGGACGGCGTCGTCGTGCTCCAGGGGTGAGGTGGCCGGCAGCACGATATCGGCGTAGTCGGCACTATCGGTCAGGAACATGTCGTGGACCACGGTGAACAGATCGGGGCGTTGCAGGGCGCGCCGCAGGCTGGTCTGGTCGGGCAGCGAGGCGGCCGGGTTGCAGTTGTAGTTGTAGATGACCTTGATCGGCGGGTCGAGCGTGGGGTCGAGCAGGTGCTCGGCCAGGCGCACCATGTTGATCTCTCGGGTGCCCGGCGGAGACAGGTCGGGCCGCATCACTGCTGTCATGTTCTGGGCGGTGAACATCGCTCCGCCAAAATTACACAGCCCGCCCCCGACCTCGCGCCAGGCGCCGGTCAGGGCCGGCAAACACGCCACCGCCCGGATCGCGGCCGCAGCCCCGCCGTTGCGCTGAATGCCGATCCCGATGCGGATGGCGGCCGGCCGGGTTGTCGCGTAGTCGCGGGCCAGCTCTTGAATCTTTTCAAGCGGGATACCGCAGGCGGCCGACAGCTCGGCCAGGGACAGGCTGTGGAGCCGGTCAACAAAGGCCTCATAGCCGAGGCTGTACTCGCGCACATAGTCCGCATCGACCAGACCCTCGTGTTCGATGACCTTCAGCATGGCCAGAGCCAGGGCCGCGTCCGTGCCCGGCCGGATAAAAACATGCTCGTCGCCCGCCCGAGCGGTGCGTGAGCGGTAGGGATCAATCGTAATCACACGCGCCCCGCGACGACGCGCCTCCTGGACCAGAGGCCAGACGTGAAAACCGGTGTTGAGCGGGTTTGCCGCCCAGAAGATGATCAGTTTGCTGTTGACCAGACCCTCGGGGGCAAAGCCGAAAAAAACGTCCGAGTAGGCCAGCGCGCCGTACAGCCCGCCCGCGCAGATGGTCCGCGCCAGGGTTGACGCGCCCAGGGCGTGGAAGAAACGCCGGTCCAGGCCGTTGCTCTGATACACCCCGTTATTGCCGCGGTAGGAGTAGGGCAGAATCGACTGCGGACCGTGCTGGTCAATAGCCGCCCGCATCTGGCGGCAGGTAGTGGCGATGGCCTCGTCCCACGAGATTTGCTCAAAGCGCGCTCCCGGCCCCTTTGGGCCGACCCGCCTGACCGGATGCAGCAGGCGGTCGGGCGCGTACACCCGGTCGAGGAATTTGTTGACCTTGGCGCACAGTGCCCCGCGCGTAAACGGATGGTCTGCGTTGGCCCGGACGCTGACCGCCCGGCCGTGGTCTACGGTCACATCCATCAGACACGAATCAGGACAATCGTGGGGACACGCGACGTGGGCAATGTGTGACATGGCTGCCTCCTTAGTCTACGTGTGCGTGTAGCACATGCAGGTCCAAGCGCGCAAAGCCGGGCGCTTAGGGCCGGAACTGCAACACCCGCGGCACCAGCCGGGCCGGCTGCGATACCAGCTTGTGGGCCACCTCCAGCCACTCGCAGACCAGTTTTCGGGTGTCCCTGGGGTCGATCATCTCCTCAAGCTGAAACTTGGACAAAGGCCCCAGCGGTCCCCGCGTGCTCTCAATCCGGGCCATGAGTTCGTCGCGAAACGCCTGGGGGTCGGCCGCTTCGGCCAGCTGCCGCTTATAGGCGGCCTCGATCCCGCCCTCGGGAGGAATACCGCCCGCGTCCGTAGCCGGCCAGGCGACGCGCATTGACGGCCGTGAGCGCGGGGTGGCGTAGTTGTTGCCAGCCACGCCAAAGCTGCGCCGCATCAGGACGGTGAAAATGGGAACACGGACCTGGGCGAAGGCGATCATCCACTCACCGCCGCGGCGGATCGTGCCGGTCGTCTCATGCTCCAGACCCACGGCAAAGCCCGGGTTGTCGATCAGGTTCAGGATCGGCAGGTGGAACAGATCGCACAGGTCCAGGTGGCGGGTCAGCTTGCTGCACCCGTCTGCGGTCAGCGCGCCGCCGTTGATGTGCTGGCTGTCTGAGGCGATGACCCCCATCGGATAGCCGTTGAAGCGCACAAAGCCGGTGATCTGGTCGGTGCCCCACAGCGGCCCAATCTCGAAGAAGGAGCCGATATCGGCCATCAGGCTGATGGCTCTGCGTATGTCAAAGGTCGTGGTGCGCTTGCGCGGGATGAGGCTGAACAGCTCCTCCTCACGGCGGTCGGGCGGATCGTCGGCTGTGGGTGGCAGGACCGGGGGCGTTTCATACACGCTCGACGGCAGGTAGGACAGAAAGCGCCTGGTCATCGCCATTGCTTCCTGTTCGGTCTCGGCCAGGTTATCCACCGAGCCGTTGCGGCAGTGGACCTGCCAGCCGCCCAGCTCTTCTTTGGTGATGTCATAGCCCATGGCGTGGCGCACGACCGGCGGTCCGGCCACAAACAGCTGGGCGATGTCGCGGACCATGACCGAGAAGTGGCCCAGGACGGCCTTGGCCGCTCCGATGCCGACCACGCTGCCGAGCAGCAGGTTGACCACCGGCACGCTGCACAGCTGCTCGGTGTACATGCTGCTGCCCAGCTCCCCGGGCAGGTGGGAGCCGCCACCGCCGGCAACCCGCGGCCGGCCGGCCTTGATCGCCCCGGCGCTCTCTTTGGCGCTACTCTCGCCCTCTTTTTTCTGGGCCGGGACCATGGCCGCCACGCTGCCGCCGCCCGATGAGCCGTCCAGCAGCCGGACCGAGGGCAGGCGCAGCTCCAGGGACAGGCGGTCCAGGTAGATGCTCTTGGCGCTGATCGCTCCGTCCGCATGCCCACCGCGCGAGGTAAAGTCGTCGGCACACACGACTGCGGAGCGGCCGTCGATCTTGCCCCAACCGCCGACATGGTTGGCGGGCGTGAAATCCAGAATGCTGCCGTCTTCGGCGTACGAGGCGAATCCGGCCACGCTGCCCACCTCGCGGAAGCTGCCGTCGTCCACCAGCAGCTCGATACGCTCCCGACAGGTCAGCTTGCCGCGGCCGCGCTGCCGGACGACGCCCGGGTCGTCGGAGCCCGGCGCCAGCCGCTTCAGGGCCAGCTGTTGCAGGGCTGCGACCTGATCCAGAACCGGAGCCCAGGTCTGCGCGTCGGCCGGCGGCTGTGGGTGGCGGGTATCCGCACCCTCAGTCGGGGTGAGCACCATCACCACCTGTCCGACGGCCACGTTGTCTCCGACGCTCAAGGCTTGGGCGGCCGTTACCACGCCCGCGCACGGCGCCGTGATTACGGACTCCATCTTCATCGCGCTGAGGATCAGCAGGGTATCGCCGGCGGCTACTACAGTATCTTCCTGCGCTCGCAGCTCCACCACAGCCCCGGCCATCGGACACGCGACCGCGTGTTGGCCGGGATTCACCTCCAGAGCCGGCGCGAAGGAGGCGGGTGGCGGGTGCACGCCGGTCGGCGCGTCTATGCCCAGGCTGCGCGCCTGCTGTTCCAGCAGCGCCACGGCGCCGTTGCCCGCGTCCAAGGCCGTGGGCGCCAGGAGTTGAGGTTCCTCGGCCAGCAGCGAGGTGCGGGCATCGCCGGCCCGGACGGCCGGGTGAGAGAGGATGGTCTTGAGCTGGGGCAGGTTTGTCGGCAGCCCGGCAATATGGAACTCGTCCAGCGCACGCAGAGTCCGGTCAAGGGCCGAGGCAAAGGACGCCGAAGAGCTGGACGAACACACAACCTTGGCCAGCAGTGGGTCGAACTGGGGCGGTGGGGTGTAGCCGAGGTAGCCGCAGGCGTCGACCCGCACGCCCGGCCCTGTGGGTTCTTTATAGGCGCTCAGCGTTCCCCCGCCTCTGGCAACGACCCTGGCCTGGACGGCAAAGCCGCGCGGGGCGCTCACGACCCGCTGGTCGCCCAGACCCAGGGACTCAAGCGTCGCACCGGCCGCAATCTGGAACTGCGCCTCGACCAGGTCTATGCCCGTCACCTGCTCGGTGACTGTGTGCTCGACCTGGATGCGCGGGTTGCATTCGAGGAAGAAGTGCTGGCCGGTTTCGGGCGCGACCAGGAACTCCACGGTTCCGGCGTTGACGTAGTCCGCGGCACGGACCAGCTTGAGCGCGTCGGCGAACAGCTTGTCACGGACCGTGTTGTCGAGCGCCGGCGCCGGGGCTATCTCCACGACCTTCTGGTTTCTGAGCTGGACCGAGCAGTCCCGTTCGTAAAGATGGACCGCGTTGCCGTGGGCGTCGGCCAGGATCTGGACCTCGATGTGTCGCGGCCGGCGGATGAGTTTTTCAACGAACACCGCGCCGTCGCCAAAGGCGGCCTGGGCCTCGCTGCGGCAGCGCTCAAGGGCCTCGGGCATGTCCTCGGCGCGTTCGACCGTGCGCATGCCGCGCCCGCCGCCGCCCGCCGCTGCCTTGAGCATGACCGGATAGCCAAGCTCAGCGGCCAGCCGTGCGGCTTCGTCCGCCGAGGTCAGCGGCTGTGCGCTGCCGGGTACGACCGGAATGTGCAGCGACTGGGCCAGCCGGCGGGCGCGCAGCTTGTCCCCGAACAGTGCCAGCGCCGCAGGCGGCGGACCGACAAAGGTCAGGCCCTCGGACGCGCAGCGCTCGGCAAAGGCCGCGTTCTCGGACAGGAAGCCGTAGCCCGGGTGGACGCAGTCGCAACCCGTCGCCTGGGCTGCCTGGATAAGAGCCTGGGCGTCGAGGTAGGCGCGCACCGCGTCCGCAGCGTCCCCGTTGCGGCTGGCGATCTCACGCGTTTCGGTGGTGAACCGGGTATGTAGCGACAGCGCATCGACCGCAGCGTACACGCCCACCGATTCCATGCCGAGGGCGGCTGCGGCTTTGGCGACGCGAATGGCAATCTCGCCGCGATTACTGATCAAGACGCGTGTGAGGCCGGTCTCTTCTCGCCCCTGTTGACTCATCGAACCCTCCTTTGCGAGCACGGCCGAAACCGCACGCCGACGCGGTCAGCGTGCTCTGACGCCGTGGCTCGGCGCGCTCAGGATGCCATCAGCCACGCGGTCGCTCAACCCGTCCCCCGCTATGCGAGTCGGCGGTGGCGGGCGCTCGCCGGGCCGAATCAGACGCTGGACAAGAGCCGGCCGGGTGTGGCATGTAGGGCCTGCACGCAGAGCTATGACCGGCACAGCGGAGGACCGTATGCGACAGACCGGAACGGGAATACTGATACTGGTGGTGATACTCGCGGGAGCGGGCTGGGCGCCCCAGTCCGTCCGGGCGCAGAACACGGTCAGCGTCCTCATTGAGGGCTACGTCAAGCCCATAGAGGGACGCCAACCCATGCCCGGCGTATCGGACGACGGCGCCCGACACGTGGCCGGCACGGTCGTCCTGGTGCGGGGCGAGGCGGTCACCCTGGTGGCCGACCCCGGTATGGTGACTGATCGGGCGCTGATTATCGACGCGCTGCAAAAAGAGGGCGTCTCGCCCGAGGAGGTGAGCCATATCTTCATCAGCCATCACCATCCCGACCACACGGTGAATATCGCCCTGTTCCCCAACGCCGAGCTGGTCGACTTCTGGGCGCGCTACAAGGGCGACCTGTGGCAGGATCACGGCGAGGAGTACGAGCTGGCGCCCGGTATCAGGGTCGTACGCACGCCGGGCCATACCGAGGAGGACGCCTCTCTAGTGGTCGAGACCGACCAGGGCATCTACGTCCTGACCCACCTGTGGGCGTTTGCCGATATCCAGCCCGGCGAGGACCCGCTGGCCTGGAGCCAGGCCAGCCTCGACGCCAACCGGGAAAAGATCTTGCAGATCGCCGACTGGATCATTCCCGGCCACGGCAGCCCGGTGAAGAATCCCCACAAAAACTAGGGACCGTCAGCGCGGCCGGCCCCAGCCGTTCCAGTAGGTGACCTCTTCGACCGGCAGACGCTTGGCCGGTCTGAAATCGTCGCCCGTAAAGTGGGCCACCGGCAGCAGCGCAACCTGTAAGATAGTGTCCGGAATATCCAGAATCTCGGCCGCCTCCTTCTCGTAGACCAGGTGGACGGTGGTCCAGGCCGTGCCCAGGCCGCGCGTGCGCAGGGCCAGCATCAGCGACCAGGCTGCGGGCAGAATCGAGCCGTACAGCGAGGCGTGGTAGAACGAACTCGGCGTGGGAGACTGGAACAGCAGCGGGTAGTCTTTCACCTGGGTGTTGATGCAGGGGATGATGTGGACCGGGGCCTCGTGGACGCGCTCGTTCAGGTACATGCTGGCGTCCAGCATGCGCTGCCACTGACCCGCCCGCAAGCTGTCGGTCGGATACTGGGGCGGCTGCTGGTTCTGGAACTCCACATAATCGCGCATGGCCCGGCGGTAGACCTCGCCCAGCGCCAGGCGTTTGTCCGGGTCGGTCACGACCAGGAAATACCAGCCCTGGGAGTTGACGCCGGTGGGCGATTGCAGGGCGATCTCGATACAGCGCTGGATCACGTCGGGATCGACTGGACGGCTGAAGTCCAGGCGTTTTTTCACCGACCGCGTTGTGGTCAGAATATGGTCTATGCTTGTCAGGTCCATGAGATTCCTCCTTTTGGGCCTGGCGTGTCCACACCCGGGTGGACGTGGACATCACCGGCCGGCCTTTGACAAAGACGCGCTGAGCGCAGGATAATCCGGGCTGACAAGGAGGTCCAGCCATGGGCACGCCCAAACACTACGCAGGCTATCGCTCGTATCAGTACCTGGATGCCGAGTCCGACTACAAAGCCTTCAGGCTAGCCAAACAGGTCGGGCGGGTGCCGTCGGCCCGGGTCGCCCTCAGCCCCGACCAGGAACAGCGCGTCCAGGACCTGCTGGCCCGGCACGTCGCCGTCTCCATGCACGATCACCCGGTCGTGGTGCCCGAGGATGTGAGCGAGATCTTCGAGCAAAAGCGCTTGGGACGCGACGTCAGCGGTTTTGAGGGCTTGGCGGCCTCCGGCCTGGACGCCGTTTTCGACAACCTGATGAACGGCCTGTGTACCATCACCTCGCAGGCCGGCTGGAAGTGGAGCGACATCATCCACGACCTGGGCATGCGTTTGTGTGATCTGGCCCACCAGGACTTCATCGTCGTGTGTGACGGGGTGCGCGATATCCTGAGTGCCCACCAGACGGGGCGGCTGGCCCTGGTGCCGACCCTTGAGTCGACCACTCCCATAGAGAACGAACTCGACCGGCTCGACGTGCTGTACGGGTTCGGTGTGCGCAGCATGGGCATCACCTACAGTGAATCGAACGTGCTGGGCAGCGGCCTGCGCGAGACTGGCGACGCCGGCCTGACCGACTTCGGGCGGCAGGCGGTGGAACGCATGAACAAGCTCGGTATCCTGATCGATACCGCCCACTGTGGCGACCAGACCAGCCTGGACACGATTGAGGTCAGCCAACAGCCGATTGTCATCTCGCACGCCGGCGCGCGGGCCCTGTGGGACACGCCGCGCCTCAAGCCCGACCACGTCCTCGAAGCCCTGGCCGCCAAGGGCGGTGTGCTGGGCATTGAGGCCGCCCCGCACACGACCCTGACCGAGCGTCACCCCCGGCATACGCTTGACTCGTGCATGGAGCACTTCGAGTACGCGGTGCGTCTGCTGGGGGTCGATCACGTCGGTTTCGGGCCGGATACCATGTTCGGCGACCACGTTGGCCTGCACCGGGCCTATGCCGCCCAACTGTCGGTCGCAAAAGTCCTCGGCAACAAGTCCTTCCAGCCGGTCGCGTATGTGGACGGGCTGGAGAATCCGGCCGACTTTCCCAATATCGTCCGCTGGCTGGTCAAACACGGCTACAGCGACGAGGATATTGCCAAGGTCATGGGCGGCAATGCGCTGCGGGTTCTCAAACAGGTCTGGATCCGCTGAGTCCGCTCGTTTCAGCCCGAGGCAAAGCGCCCGGCTTCGACATCCTGGATGAAGCGCACCAGGGCGCGGAAATAGGCGTCCTGGTCGTCGTACATGGCGCAGTGGCTGCCCCGCTCACAGATCGACACCCGGGCGTGTGGCATCAGGCTGGCCATGCGCTCAATGTCCGCCACCCGCATGGTGTCGAAACGGCCGACCGACAGTAGAGTCGGACACGCGATTCGGGACAGGTCGGCCCAACGATCCCAGTCCTTGAAGGTGCCCGTGACCACGAACTCGCTCGGCCCCTGCATGGTCTCGTAGACCGGCTTGCTCAGGTGTCGAAACATGCGGGTCAGCGGCTCGGGCCAGGGATCGAGCCGGCAGATATGCTTGGTGTACAGGTGGCTGAACAGCGCGTCTTCGTATTCGGGAGCCGTGTAGTCTTGGCGGGCTTCGTAGTCTTCCAGCAGGCGTAGCACGTCTGGGGCCAACTGCTGGCGCAGCTCGGTGGTATAGGCCACGTAGGAGGCGATGCTGGCGGTCATGTTGGAGACGATCAGGCCCTTGAGGTGGGCCTGGTGGCGCAGGGCGTATTCAATCCCCAACATGCCCCCCCAGGAGTGGCCGAACAGGTAGAACTGGTCCAGCTCCAGCGCCTGCCTGACCTGCTCGACCTCCTGGCAAAAGCGTTCCAGCGTCCACAGGCTGGGGTCGTCCGGCTGGTCGGAATAGGCCGAGCCGAGCTGGTCGTAATAGATCAGCTGGATGTCGTGCTGGGGCAGAAAATCCTCAAAGCAAGCGAAGTATTCGTGGGTACAGCCCGGCCCGCCGTGCAGCGTCAGGAGCGGAATCGAGCCCGAGCCCAGGCGTTTGGTCCACACCTGATAGCCGCCCGCAATAGGGATCATCCGAATACCGCCGGTCTTGACCTCGCTCACCGCGCCCTCCTGCTCGTGTTCAGATGTCGTCAGGGTTTGACGGCAATCGCCTCGACCTCAATCAGCAGACCCGGAAACGCCAGGCCGGCCACAACAACGGCCGTACTGGCCGGCGGGTTGTCGCCAAAGATATCGCCCCGGGCCTCCAGCATGTCCATGAATTTGTCGGCGTCGGTAATATAGGTGTTGATTTTGACGACATGCTCCATCTTGGCCCCGGCAGCCCTGAGGACGGCCTTGATATTCCGAAATACCTGGCGGGTCTGGGTCTTCATATTCTCCTTGCCGACCAGCTTCCCCTGGGCGTTAAAGGCGACCTGACCGGACACGTAGATGGTGTTGCCGATCTGCTTGGCCTGGGCCAGCGGCAGCTTGTCGTCCCAGCTCCAGCCCGGGTCGATAATGCGGGCCAGGCCGCTGTCCGGGACCGGGGCTGCGGCCCTTTTGGTGCGAGACGTACGGCGTGCTGTTTGGGTTGCCATTGCTCCTCTCCTTTCCCCCGCGCGCTACTTCAGGCCTTCCCCGTTCGGATCGTCGATGATGAACCGCCAGGTTCCGTCGGCCTGCTTGCGGACGACCTCCACGCTGTGGAGGGGCGTGGTGACCGGCTTGCCGTCGGGACCCGGACTGGTGCTGCTGCCCTTGACCCGGGTGACGGCGATAGACCCGTCGGCGCTGGGGACGGCGGTGACCGACTCGATGTTGAACGTTGCCTTGGCGGCCATGAAGCCCTGCATGATATCGCGGATAGCGGCCTGGCCGGTGACGACCTGGTCGGCAGACACCACAAAATTGGCGTTCGGCTCGTACAGCGCTATCGCCGTCTCGAGGTCTCCCTTTTGTATGGCGTCTATCAAAAGCAGATCGCACTCTTCGGGTTTGTGTGCTGGCATGACTCTCTCCTCCTTTTTTCCGTAGCATTTCGCTCGGGTGTCTTCTCGTCCCTCCTGTGTAGCCCCGCCGCAGTCCCGGAGTCAAGCGAAAGCGCGCGGAGGCAGGCAGCCGAATCGAGGGGATGAGTTGCGACACTCCTCCGCCGAGATAGGAGCGTGCTCGGTCGGCTGCGATCATGGGCGGTCCGCACCGTTTGCCTCCAGCACCAGCCGGACGCCTTCCCATACCTGGCGGACCAGACGCTGGAGGAGCGTCCCAATCTTCTCTCCCAAGTAGGTCCGGTCGATCGTCTGGAGCTGGGTGACATTGACAACGCACGGCTTTGGCAGGTTTGCCTCGCCCTTGCGCAGACGGACATTGCCGGGCAGAGCGGCATAGCGCAGCTGTGAGGTGAGCACCGCAACGACCACAGTATTGAGGCGGCTGTGGTTAAACCGGTCGTGTTGCAGAACGACAGCCGGACGACGGCCCCCGGGCTCTGATCCCTCGCCCGCAAAAACCACCCAGTATATCTCTCCCTGGTGTATTACCATTCCTCTCTGGTCCATGGGTGCATCTCTAAAAACTCGTCAGCCGTGCGTTTCTGTTCCGCTCGGATCGTCTCATCGGCAAACAGGGCGTCAATCCGGGCGGTGATGTCCCGGTCCCTTTTGGCTCGGGCTACCCGAGCCAGGATGGTGGCAATGGTACGGCTGCGAGACTCGCCCCGTTGCGCGGCCAGACGGTCGACCGTTTCCAGCACCGGCTGGGGCAGGGAAATGGCGATCTTCTTCATGGGCATGGCTTCCTCCTCGTGGTCCACCGTTGGTATTCCTGAATATTCATACCATATGTCACAGGATCGCTCTCGAAAAAAGCGCCAAACGGGAAAGGCTTGTTTCGGGCCGCAGTGGCGTGTCCGATTTGGCTTGACACCACTCTTGGGGTGTGGCGATAAGGACGTGTCTGGAGGACGTGCGTATGAACTTTCAGATCAGCCCGGAAGACGAACAGCTGCGGCAACGGAGTCGGCGCCTGGCCCAGGGTTTTGCCGCCCGGGCGGCCGAGCACGACCGGGAGGCCAGCCATCCGCTGGAAAACTACGCGGCGCTGCGCCAGGAAGGGTTCTACGGACTGAACATCCCCCAAGACATGGGTGGTCAGGGGGTCGGCTTGCTCGGTTACTCGCTGGCCGCCGAACAGCTGGCCCAGGGCTGCCCCTCGACCGCGCTGTCCTTCAATATGCATGTGTCGATTGTGGGGCCGCTGTTCGAGAGTCCAGACGTCTCGCCGGCGACCAAAGACTATCTCGCCGATCTGGTGGTCAAACAACACAAATTGATCGCCGGCAATTTCTCCGAGTCCAGCAACTCCGGCCTGCTGGCCACCTATAAGCCGGCCACGCGGGCTACGCGGGTGGCCGGCGGCTACCGGCTCAGCGGCCGAAAAGCCTTTGCCTCAATGCTTGAGGCGGCGGACTTCTGTGCGGTCCTGGCTCATCCGGATGAAGCTGCGAGTTCTGCCGCAGCCATTCTGGTCCTGGTTCCGCGTGAGGTCGCGGGACGGCGCGTCGAACAGGTGTGGGACACCCTGGGGATGCGCGCCACGCGGAGTGACTCGCTCATTCTGGAGGACTGTGTTGTGCCCGAGCAGGCCGGCCTGTATCGGGTCGATGACATTCTGCCCTTCATTCGCAACGCGGCCAACTGGTTGTGGGCCTCGTATACTGCGGTGTATCTGGGCGTTGCCGCAGCCGCCTACGACGCGCTGCGCGAGATGGTCACCCAGCGCGTGCCCAAGGGTTACAGCCAGCCGTTGGCCTACCACGCGGATGTCCGCCGACGGGTGGCTGAGATGAGTGTCGATCTGGAAGCGGCGCGGCTCATGACCTATCACTCGGCCTGGCTCAGCGATAGCCAGGGCCCGACCCAGCAGACCCTGGCGGCGCTGTTCCGGGCCAAGTATCTGGTTGGCGAGGCGGTGGCGCGTATAACCCGCACCGCGCTGACGGTCGGCGGGGCGCACGCCCTGTTCAAGACGACCCCGATAGAGCGGCTGTTTCGAGACGGTGCGGTCGGGGCGATTCAGTTCCCGCCGAGCGATTTCTGCCTGTCCAGTGTGGGCAGCCTGGAACTCGGCCTGGACCCGCGCGAGGTCATGCCGCCGTTGAAGTAAGACCGGAGATTTCCCGGTCCGCACCAGACGCTGGCGGCCTGACGGTCGGGCTGGCGGTGGACCGCATTGACCGTTGCGCCCCTCTTGTCAGGCGCTCAAAAACCTGCATTTTTTGGGAAGCAGCGACTCTCGGAACACTGCCCGGAACCACCTGTCCGGGGCCTGTGTGTCTTGCTGTTGAAGGGGGCAGGGATGGAGGACTCAGCACGCGGCGTTACGCCAGCCCAGGGCAAACTCGGTGTTCTGCTGCCCGGCATGGGGGCCGTCAGCACGACCCTGATCGCCGGGGTTGAGCTGGTGAAAAAGGGCCTGGGACGGCCCATAGGGAGTCTGACCCAATACGGCAGCCTGCGGTCGGGCGCAGACCCCGCGGCCCGACGCATTCAGGACTGTGTGCCGCTGGCCGACCTGGACTCCCTGGTCTTTGGCGGCTGGGATATTTTTCCGGACAACTGTTATGAGACGGCCGTACACGCCGGCGTTCTTGAGCCACACCGGCTGGCGCCTGTTCGTGAGGAACTCAGCGCTCTCAGGCCGTGGAAGGCGGTCTTTGATCAGCACTACGTGCGTCGGCTGTCCGGCCCGCACGTCAAACAGGCGCCGAACAAATACGAACTAGCCCTTCAGCTGCGGACCGACATCGCCGATTTCCGCACCAGGCAGGGGCTGGCCCGGCTGGTGATGCTGTGGTGCGGCAGTACCGAGATTTTTCTGCAAACAGATCCGGTCCATGCCACCCTGCGGCGTTTCGAGCAGGGGCTGAAAAGCAACCATCCGGCTATCACGCCGACGATGATCTACGCCTACGCCGCGCTCATGGAAGGGGTGCCGTTCGGCAACGGTGCGCCGAATCTGGCGGTGGAGATTCCGGCCCTGCGGCAACTCGCCGATGAAAACGGCGTGCCGGTGTGTGGCAAGGACTTCAAGACCGGTCAGACCCTCCTGAAAACGATTCTGGCTCCCGGCCTCCGGGCGCGCAGCCTGGGGCTGCGGGGATGGTTTTCGACCAATATTCTGGGTAATCGGGACGGCGAGGTGCTGGACGATCCGGCCTCGCTCCAGACCAAGGAGCACAGCAAGCTGTCCGTCCTGGATTCTATTCTCCAGCCCGAGGTCTCTCCGGAACTCTACGCCGACTATGAGCATCAGGTCCACATTCATTACTACAAGGCGCGGGGCGATGAAAAAGAAGGCTGGGATAATATCGATATTTTCGGCTGGCTCGATTACCCCATGCAGATCAAGCTGAACTTTTTGTGCCGTGACAGCATTCTCGCCGCTCCGGTGGCGCTGGACCTGGTGTTGTTGCTGGACCTGGCCCAGCGCAGCGGGCTAGGGGGCGTCCAAGACTGGCTGGGGTTTTATTTCAAGAGTCCGATCTGCTCCGCGTGCGCCCCTCCACAGCACGACCTGTTCGCCCAGCTGGCCACCCTCGAAGACACCCTGGTGTCTCTGGGTCAGTCGGCCGCCTCTCCCGCTGTGAGAGCAGGCTGAGCGGCTCGGCTGACCCGATTCAGCCCTGGACTCTTTCTCCCAGCCGGCGGGCCGCATCGACCAGCGGCCGCACCAGAGCCGCAACATCCGGGTCGGCGATACTCGTGATCCCGGTCGGATTCGAGGCGAGTTGGTCGGTCTCGACCCGACGGTGGGCGATACGCCACTCGCCGTCGTATTTGACCAGCCGGTCGAGATAACGACCCTGGGCAAAGATCTTATAGCCGCCGGGTGTGGCCAGGCTGGCCAACATGCTGCACTGTCCGGTGGCCTGTTCGCCCTCAACCCGGTACAGGAAGTTGGCCATCATGTGGCGGCAGCGAATTTCCCGGACATGCACATCGGCGTAACCCCGCAGGGCGGCCTGGCCCTGCATGGCCCGCCGGCCAACCTGAAACACGCCGTCGGGGTGGAAGCACGCCACCCAGGCCTCGGGCTCAAGGTCGTCGATCGCGTGGGCGTAGCGGGCGAAGAGTTCTTGGATAGCCGTTTTTTCGAGCCAGTCCTGATCCATAGTGCGCCTCCTCAAGCCGCATAATAGCTCCGGTGCTTTCCAACTGGCAATCTACGTGTCTTTTTCCAGGGGAACGAAGCGGGCGATCTCAAAGCCGTTGCTGAGCCGGGGCTGTTTGTACAGCTCGACCGCATTGGCCACTTCCATCAGCGACAGCGTCAGCCATAACAGGCGCCGCGCGTCCGGTGGCATGTCATCCACAGGGAACTGATCGAGATAGGCCGCGCAGGCCTCCAGGCGCGGCAGCAGGGCGTCGTAAAAAGCCTGAATGGCGGGCATTGGGCTTGATACGCGCTTGGCGGTCCGCTCGCTTTCGGTGGCCAGCGCCCAGTCGCCATAGGCTTCCAGGTCTTGAAATGGTGCGGAGAAAACAGGGGCGGCGTGTGACATGGGCGTCTCGCTGTGTCAGGTTCCAACGTAGCCTTCAAGAACCCGATGAAAATGTCGGATCTGTATCTCCTCATCCTGGAGCAGCAAGTATTTTTTAGCTCGTGAGGCCAAACCGATCTGGATCTGTTCGTGGGCAAAGGCGTCTTCGTGGAGGATATCCCGCAGCAGACACTTCATGTATTCCTGCCCGATGCGCTGGCTGGCACAGGTTACGGGTGGGAAGTACAGGCTAATGTCCCAGCGGGTCTGATCGACGGCCAGCGGCCAGAAACTATAGGTGAGATAGTAATCCTGGGAGACGCCGCGAAACAGCAGCAGCGCGAAATTCGGAAAGATGGTGTAGAAATCGAAATCGCCGATCAGCGGCAGGCGCCGCTCGGTGTCGGAGGAGACCAGACGATAGGCCAGGCTTTCGACTGGCTTGGGTATCCGGTCGGCCGGTACCCGGGATGAGTACACGCTGTGATGGTGGTACAGTCTGACATCCAGCAGGCGGGGGAAGCGGCCGTCTTTGAGGGTGCACGAATCGGGGATGGTATGTCGGTGCTGGAAGGGCAGGTGGTATAACTCGTTCTGGGCGTCGAGGGCGACTTTCCAGTTGGCTTGCTCGGTGACGCTATAGGCGTGGGCGCGGGTGAGCTGCCCGAAATCCGCTGCGCCGAGCTGTTGGGTGATGCCGCCGAGATAGTGGGGCAGACTCTCCTGCGGGTTGGCATCCAGGTTGATAAAAATAAACCCCTGCCAGACCTCGGTCGCCACGGGAGTCAGGCCGTGTTCGCTTTTGTCGAGGTTAAAAAAGTTCTCCTCATCCGCAACCCAGGTGAGCCGACCTGTGGTGTCGTAGGTCCAGCTGTGGAAGCCACAGGCCAAGACGCCCGGACACGAGCCTGTGTCATCCCAGACGAGCTTGTTGCCACGGTGTGAGCAGACATTGTGAAAGGCGCGAACCACGTTGTCCGTGCTGCGGATGATGAGAATGGACGCCCGACACACCGCGATATCTTGCACGAAATAGTCTCCCGGCTTGGGAATCGCCTCCACCCGGCCAACGTACAGCCAGGTCCGTCGAAAAACCCGCTCGCGTTCGAGCTCAAAATATTCCGGAGAGACGCACGGCTCTGCCGAGACCGGGCCGGTGCCGACCTCGGGATATTTTTTCACCCAGCGTTTGTCAGCGATGACCATCTCCACGCTCGTCTCCTCCCAGATCAAGATCTCCCAGATCAAGATAATGAAGTGAAACAGTGTCTTCCCCATACCCTTCGGCCGAGCCGGGCGTCAAGGAGACATGACGCAGCAGTGCCTTGTCGGTCCTGGTCGGCCGGAGTAGACTCGGCGGCTATGTCACACGCCCCCCAGCCGGCGGCAGGCGCGGCCGAGCCCCTGTTCACCCGTAATTTTCTGGTGCTGTGCGTCAGCACGCTGCTGTTTTTTGAGAGCATGTTCCTGCTCCTGGCCGTTCTGCCGGTCTTTATTGTCCGGGAGCTGGGCGGCACCGAGGCCCAGGTCGGCGTGGTCGTGGGGGTGTTTGCCCTGGCTGCGGTCATGATTCGGCCGACCTCCGGCTGGCTGGTCGAGCGCTGGAACCGCAAGCTGGGGCTGGCGCTTGGTGCGCTGGTCTACTGTGTCGGGCCGCTCCTGTACACCACGGCCGACTCGGTGCCGGTGATGATTGGCTACCGCCTTTTTCACGGCCTGGGAATTGCCCTGTTCACCACCGCGTCGAGTGTCCTGGTCGCCGACATCGCCCCGCTCGCCCGTCGCGGCGAAGCCATGGGCTACTACGGCATGATGATGAATGTGGCCATGGCGACCGGGCCGGTGGCGGGCGCGGCTCTCGTTGAGCACAGCGGCTTCAAGCAGCTGTTCTGGCTGTCGGCCTTGCTGGCCCTCGGCTGTCTCTTTGTGATCTCACTCTTGGCCGAGCCCGCCCGCCCGTCAGCGCCCTCGGCGGCTCGGCGGCCCCGTCCCTCTCTGCTCAGCCGCTCGGCCGTCTTCCCCGGTTTTCTGGCTATCTGCATGACCATGTCGTTCGGCGCGGTCTTGTCGTTTCTGCCGCTGTTTGTACAGGCCCGTCAGCTCGGCAACCCGGGCTGGTATTTTATCGTCTATTCGCTCGCCGTCATTCTGGCCCGCCCCGTGTCCGGCAAATGGTCCGACCGCTTTGGCCGGGCTCGGGTGATTGTTCCGGGGCTGCTCCTGCTGACTGTGGCTATGACTCTCTTGGCCTCTGCCACGTCCGTGGCCTGGCTGCTCGGCGTGGCCGCCTTGCAGGGCCTGGGTTTTGGCGCCGTGCAGCCGGCCCTGATGGCCTTGTGTGTGGATCGTGCGACCGAGCGCGAGCGGGGGCCGGCCCTGGCCACCCTGATGCTGGCGTTTGATATCGGCCATGGGCTGAGCGCGATTGGCCTGGGCCTGCTGCTCGAACAGACGAGTTTCCCGACCATGTTTCTGTTCACCGCCGGAGTGTCCCTGCTCGGCGCGGTCGCCCTGGCTGGCGCGTCCTACGGCTCAACGGCCACAGCTGCGGGGCGTGCGGACAGACCTGCCGCCACCACACCGGCACCAGGCCCAGACTGAGGACCGGCAGCAGCACCAGCCAGACCGAGCGCCAGGGAAACCAGCGCGGCGCCGGACTGGAAAAGAGCCAGCTGCCGAGTCCGGTCAGCAGCAAAAAAACGGACAGGGCGGCGCTTACTACGGCCAGCAGCGTCCGGCCCAAGCGGCGGCGTCCGCGCTGGGGCGCCTGGCCCAGTGCCCGCTGCTGAGGCCCCCAAAAGCCCGGCGGGCGAACCTGGCGGTAGAAGGTCTGGAGCTGGGCATCGTCGGCTCTGGCCGTGCGTAGCGAGGCCCATATGCCCGCCCCGGACGACACGCCGGCGACCAGCAGCAGGCGCAGGGCTTCATGGCTGTCAGGGACGGTCAGCAGCAGGATTGGGGCCAGCGCGCACGAGACGCCGATAGCGGTCAGTTCTCCGACTGCGGTGATCCGCCACCACAGCCAGCGCAGGACCAGCATGACGCCCATGCCGGCCCCGAACAGCAGGCTGATCTTCCAGGCGGTCTGGATCGAGGACAGATGAAACATGATGAGCAGGGCGATGGCCAGCAGCCCGATATTGGCCCCGCGGGCCACCCACACCAGCGAGCGCTGGCTCGGCTCGCGCCCCAGCCAGCGCTCGCATATCAGGCGACGGTAGATGTCGTTGCTCCAGTACGACGCGCCCCAGTTCAGGTGGGTGTCCACGGTTGAGGCCAGGGCGGCCAGCAGGCCCAGCAACATCAGGCCCTTGAGCCCGGACGGCAGGAGTTCGGCAATGCCCCGGACAAAAGACGCCTCCCGGTCGGCGACCAGCGCGCCGCCGCTCAGGCTCGGCTCGGGCGGCAGCAGCACGAGCAGACCCAGGCCGATCGTAATCCACAGCAGGCTGCGCACCAGGACCTGGGCCAGGGTGAACACCAGGCTGGCCCGCTTGGCGTCCAGGTCGCTCCGACAGGCCATGCTGCGCTGGGCCAGGTAACCGGTTCCGTCGGCATTCATCTGCACCAGCCACTGGAGGGCCAGCAGAGCCAGAAACGCGCCTGACACGTCTTTGGCCTGGGACGGGGTAAAGGCCAGCAGCTGGCTGGCCCGGATTCCGCCCGGCCCGGCCTGCCCGGTGTAGACGGCCGACAGCCGGGCGGCCAGGCCGTCCAGCCCGCCGACCTCGGCCAGGACCCAGCCGGCGTAGGCGGCCGTGGCCAGCATGGCCACGCCAAATTGCAGCACGTCGGTTGCCACCACGCTGCGCAGCCCGCCGGTGGTCGAATAGAAAACGGTCACCAACACGATCAGACCGATGGACAGCAGGTTGTCGGTGGAGCGCATCCACACCTCGGGGCTGGTGTCGGGAAGTGTGGTCAGAGGAGTGTCGAGCCAGCGCACGGCCGCCAGCAGCGGCTCGTACAGGTCGGGGGCGAGCCAGGCGTGCCAGACCAGAAAGGGCTCGGCGATGCGGGTGGTGGCCAGCAGTACGATAGCCAGGACGGTGCAGTTGAAGATCGTGCCGAAATAGATTGCCTTCACCCCGCGCAGCAGCAGGGCGGCGGGCTGGCTGTAGCGCCGCTCGGTCAGCTCGGCGTCGGTCAGCACGCCGGCTCGCCGCCAGGCGGGCGCCAGGACAAAGCCGACCAGCAGAAAGGACAGGGCGTAGGACCAGATCCACCACAGCGAAAAAATGCCGGATACCGCCAGCAGGCCGGTGCATAACAGCGGCGTATCCGCAGCAAACTGGGTCGCCGCCATGCTGATGCCGGCCCGCCAGCCGGTGAGGCTCCGTCCGGCCAGAAAGTATTCTTCCAGATTCTGTGAGGCCAGACGGCGGGAACGCAGACCCGCGGCTACGGCATACACCACGAAGGCGGCCAGCAGGCAGATATCAAGCGTCTCCAGGCCCATACGTGCGTCCGAGTGTGGTCGAATGGGAAGGGAAAGGCACCGCCATTGTACTCTTTCCGCCGCATGCATTATATTTGCCCCCGCCCGCCGCGATCAACACGCATGAACAGCCGCCCGCTCCGTGCTGACCACACGCTTTCCCGCCTGCACCGCCAGTGGTGGGCGATCAGCTGTGTCTGCGGTCTGAGCCTGGGACTGGGCTACACGCTGTTGTCCGCCGGCTGGCAACCTGAGGCCGCCCGGTGCTGGGCGCTGCTGGCCGGCTGGGTGATGGCGGTCGAGTTGGTTTTCCTATGGCGATGGCTGCCGGACAACTCCAGACAGCCCGGCCAGCCCCTGCTGCCGGCCCTGGGTCTGGGAAACCTGCTGACCATCGGGCGTGGCCTGCTGGTCGGTCTGCTGGCCGGCTTTGTGGGCCTGGGCTGGCCACCCGGCTGGCTGGCCTGTCTGCCGGCCGGTCTGTACAGTCTGGCCGCAATCGGCGACTCGCTCGACGGTTATGTATCTCGAAAAACGCATTACACCACCCATCTGGGCCAACGCCTTGACATGCAGGTCGATGCCCTGGGACTGCTGGTGGCAACCGGCCTGGCCGTGCAGTATGGCCAACTGCCCGTCTGGTACCTGGGGCTGGGGCTTGCCCACTATGGTTTTGGGCTGGGCCGGTGGTGGCGCAGACGGCGGGGAAAACCGGTCCAGAGCGTACCCCCGCGAGCCGCCCGAGCCGTGATCGGCGGCTGCCAGGTCGGCTTTATCAGCGTCGTGCTGTGGCCCGTCTTCTCGCCCCCGCTGACCAGCCTGGTCGGCCTGCTGTTCGTGCTGCCCACCCTGGTCAGCTTTGGCCGTGACTGGCTGGCGGTGAGCGGCCGGTCGGCGGCCACTGAGTAGGAGTATTGTTGCAATTTGCGGGAAATCGTGCATGTTCGTGTGTCGGTGAGGCGCGGCCAAAGCCGAAGGAGGGCCGACCATGGGTGAAGCAAGCGTTCAGCCGATAACGCGCGCCCGTATCCCGACTCCCGACGGGGAGTTTCAGCTGTGCGTGTATAAAAACGGGCAGGCCGACAAGGAACACTTGGCGCTGGTGCTGGGGGAGGTGGAGAATCGCCCCGACGTGCTGGTCCGGGTGCACTCCGAGTGCTTCACCGGCGATGTGTTGGGCTCGTTGCGCTGCGACTGCGGCTCCCAGCTGAACCGCTCCATGCAGTGGATCGCCCAGGAGGGAGCCGGCATCATTGTCTATCTGCGCCAGGAGGGGCGGGGGATTGGCCTGTCCGACAAGCTGCGGGCGTATAATCTTCAGGATCAGGGCTATGATACGGTCGACGCCAACCTCCTGCTCGGTCACCAGGCCGACGAGCGCGATTACGCCGTGGCGGCGCTGATTCTCAAAGACCTGGCCGTCCCGTCCGTCCGTTTGCTGACCAACAATCCGTTCAAAATCGAGAGCCTGCAGGAGCACGGGATGCCGGTCAGCGCCCGGGTGCCGCTGCCCGCCCAGGTGACGGCTGAGAATGC
>JAGWBB010000041.1 GCA_021296095.1 Desulfurellaceae bacterium
AGACTTAGCTACCCTCCTGCGAGCTGGAATTCGAGACGTACAGATTGCCCTCGGCGTCATAACTGGCGAAGTTGGGGATGGAGATCGGAAAGTCCCCGGCGTGGTCGGCAATCAGGGAGACCGTGCCGTCTTGGGGAGACAGCCGCATGACCGCCCTGTGGCGCAGGTCGCAGTACACGAAATTGCCTTCGCGGTCGAGCGTCACCCCGTTCGGAATAGCCCGGTCGGGCAGCTGGGCCACCTGCTCGACCACCCCGTCGGGACTGACTTTATACACCTGCCCGCGGCGACCACCGCCCCAGACGTTGCCCTCTTTATCCACCACCACACCTTCGGCGCGCAGCACGCCGGAACCAAAAATCTCGATCGCTGCGGTAGGAATCGTTGCCATTAGTCGGTCTCCTTTCTTCACGGACTAGGTGTCCCCGGCATGCAGCACCCCGGCGTCTTCCAGGGCGGCGATCTGACTCGGGGAATAGCCGAGCTGGTCGTGCAGCACGGTCGCGTTGTGCTGACCGAGCAGCGGAGCGTGCAGGTCGGGCAGCTCCGGGAACTCCGAATATTTCAGCGGAAAGCCGGGAATGGTGAGTTCTCCCAGGATGGGGTCGGGCACGGTCCGGACCATGTCGCGGGCTGTGAAATACTCGTGCTGGACGGTATCGACAATTGACATCACCGGCGCGGACGGCACCCGGTATTCTTCCAGCACGTGCAGGGCTGCCGCGTCATCGGCAAAGCTCCGCAGCCAAGCTTCGATCATGGCGATCAGCGCTTTCTGGTTAGTCGCCCGGTCGGGTCCGGTGGCAAAGTGCGGATCGTTGATCAGCTCGGGCTGGCCCATGGCCTTGCACAGATTCTCCCACTGACGGTCCAGCACCAGAATCACAATCCAGCCCTGGGGCCCCTTGAAGGTCCCGACCGGACACACCAGCGGATGATGGGCGCCGGTGCGTTCCGGCACATAGGCACCATCGCTCAGGCTATGCACCTGGAGATTGACCTCATGCATATGGTACAGGGCGTCAATCATGGCCAGATCAATGTGTTGTCCGACCCCCGTCTTGTCCCGGTAGTACAGGGCATAGCCGAGGGCGGCAAAGGCGTGCACCCCGCTGCTGACATCGGCCATCCCGAGCCCGACAAACTGCGGCGGTCCGCTCGGTTCTCCGGTCATGTGCATAATGCCGGAAAACGCCTGGGCGATCAGATCGTAGCCAACCCGGTGCGACAGCGGACTGTGGCGGCCAAAGGCCGAGATCGAGGCCATGATGATTTGGGGATGGATTTTCTTGAGGGCCGCGTAGTCCAAGCTCCGCTTCTCGAGAACTCCGGGCCCGTAGTTCTCCACCACGACATCGACAGTCGGAATAAGAGAGCGCAACAGGTCCAGGGATTGAGGCTTGGCAAAGTCAAGACACAGGCTGCGTTTGCCACGATTCTGCTGGACAAAATACCCGCTGCGGCCATCTTTGATGAACGGCAGGGCACGCGACGGATCGCCCGTCGGCGCCTGTTCGACCTTGATAATATGGGCGCCCATTTCGGCCATCAGTCGGGTCACCGTCGGACCGGCCAGGTACTGGGTGAAGTCGAGCACGGTGACATCGTCCAGCATACGCGGCAGTGGCGTTCTGTTTTCCATACAAGACCTCCAGCCCTCCGCCCGTGGTCTAGCACTCATCCTCGGAAAAAGCGAGGACCGAGACAGGCGAAGGCAGGCCACGCATCACTTGCGGCCATTCCAGCACGGGGCAACAGCCCGAACCGTTCTTGGGCCCGGGAAGAACAGACGGTCGGCCTGCGCGCCGACCGCGGAGGAGAGAGATGGTCAGTCGCCGCTGTGGGCCGAGGGAACCGGAACGTCGTAGCTCCAGGTCAGGGTCAGCACCGTCTCGCCCCAGGGCAGTAAGGCAACGTCCGATTCCGGAGCGGTATCGTCGGGCAGGTCCGGATGCCGGCGACGCGCCTCGGTCGTGGCCAGAGCGATCAGTTCGTCAGAGCTTGGCGCCGCGTCGCCGTTGGCCGGCAATTCCAACTCGGACACCCGCAGGGTCACGCTTGTCTTGACCTGCATGGAAGCCGAGCTGCGAGACGGAGGGTTCAACAGGACCTCGGGTTCGACCGGAATCTCTTCCGGCGGAGCATCGACCGGGATTTCTTCCAGCCCAAGGTCGTCGGCCGGGGCGGCCAGCGGCGGACGGTCCTGGTCAGCGTCGCTGGCCGCAGGAGAGTCTTGAGGCTCCGTCGGGCTGACGGCCGGGGGCTCAGCCCGTGACTCACTACCCCGCCCGCGGGTCCCGCGCCGGCGTCCGCTCCGCCGCGCCCGGGGCGCGTCGTCGGCCTCCTGCTCCTCGTCTTCAGCCGCCGGCTGCGAGCGCTGCACCCGCTGCTCGCCCGACACAAGCCCGTGAGAGAAATACTGGAGATCGTCGGTCGATACGGCGTCGAGCACCTCATCAACCAACTCGGCCGCCTTTTCCTCGGTGTAGGCTTCGACATCAAAGTCGGCAAAGACGGTAAAATAGGCCGGGCCGCCGGCCAGTCCGGCCGTACCGGGAACCGTCTCATGTTCACAATAGCGGAGCCGTCTGTGGGAGACAGACGTCAGAAGGCTAGCCGCAGCCTGGTCCGTTTCTTCCAAGGACGACCCACGACCTTCGAAAAGCGTAAAAGCATGAAAGTATGGCATAGATCAAGGCCAACAGTATAACGCAGACCGGTTTTGCGCAAGGGTGAGTCGCCTGCCGCTCGGCCGACTCACCCTAGACCTGACGGGGGTTTCGGCGTATAGTGGCGACCAGAGCTATTCGGTCAGGTAGACACAGGCCTTGACGCTTCGTCTCTTGCACTGCGGCAGGACGAGGTGGACCGAGCCTCGGGCCGGTATTGGCGATCGGTTCCTGGTACAGCGGTTTCTGGCCCCGCAGCGGGTGCGCCAAGAAAGGAGGTGGTCCAAAGATGTGTAGTACTACGGTGATCTGTGAGGTGGTGGCCTCCTAGGCCGACGACCCAATACTGATGTGGGGTAGTCGCTTGGGAGGACCCAGGCACTACCGGAATCCCGACAGCCCGCGTCTCATCACCCGCGGGACAATCCCATCTGGGATTGTAGCACTGTCGGGTTTTCTTTTGCCCAAAATGCCCGGCGAGGGGGGACATGACAGATTCCAGGGCGGGAAACGCGACGATTACCCAAGCCGTGACCGATCTCAGCCGCCAGATTTTCGACCTGGCAACCGAGACCTGGCAGCAGTTGAAGGATCGCGATGCGGTGAGCCAGGAATTGCTGAAGGATCCGTTCAGTCAGGAGGCCAAGGAACACACCGCCACGGCCGAACTGCTGCTGCTGCTGCTGCACGTCAGCGACCGGGTGGCGGCGACCACCTTTCACAAAGCGTTGCCGGCTGAGCACGTCGAGACCGTGCGCACGACGTTTATCTCAGCCGTGGCCGGGGTAGCCATTCCGGCCTTCATCCAGCGCGCCTGTGCCGAACAAGACGCGGCCGAACAGGCCGAAACCCAGGCCGACCTCGTCCACCTGTACAATACTCGGGCGATGCAGTACGGGCTGTTTGACCTCAACGGCCAGGCTGTCGCCGAATCTGGGGCCTTGCTCAAGCTGGGTGCCATCCGGGTTGCAGAGGCCATCGAGTGTCCAGACAGCCAGGCGGTCATCAGCCAAGCCCTGGACGCGATCGGGCTGAGCCTCCAGGCACTCACCCACGACGTGCCACTGCAACAAACGATTGCCCGGCTTCTGACCGAGGCCCGCTGAGGTCTCAGTCCCGGCCTTGCTGGCGCTCGACCAGCAGCCAGTGAGCCTGTCCGATACCGCGCAGGCTGCGGTACTCCTCATCCGAGAAGCTCAGGCCTGTTCGCCTGCGGACAACGTCAAGCGCCCGGGTTAGGCTCGCCTCACAAAACTCGAGCAGCAGGGGCAGAGCCGCATTCAGATCCTGGGGCGAGGCTTCGAGCAGGGCGTCGCGCGCCGCCCCCATGAGGTGTTCCAACTCCGACTCCGGCCGCTCCATCAAACCGGGGTCCGATGCGGTTTCGGACGGAGTAAAAAAGGCAAAGTGGAGTTGCCTGTCCGCCGTCGGCCCGGGGCCGGAGGACGCTTTTTTCTGACTGTGCTGGGGAGGCTTCACTTTCACCGTGGCCGCGCGCAGATGTCTAAAACAAGGGCGTCAAACAGGACCCCGACCGGGGTTCGAGCCGACTTGAGCCGCCGGTCGAGCGCGGCCGCCCGGTGCACAACCCGGCGCAGGTCCGGCACAGAGTAGAGGCGGCTCTGATTCGACAGCCTGCGCAGGCGCTGTCCGCGCAGGCCGAGCGCCCGCTCCATATGGGTCTCCGGCAGCCCCTGAGCCTGGGCGTCGTGCAGCTGCCACAGGCGACGAAAATGCCCCACCAGGGTGTGCAGGACCGGCAGGGCGCGCCGCTCGTCGCTCAAGACTTGGCGCAGCAGCCCTAGGGCCTTTTTTTGATCGCGCCGCCCCAGGGCATCCGCCAATTCAAACGCCTCGTGCTGGTGAATGTTGCCGGTGCAGCTCTCCACCGCCCGGGCGTCAATATCGGTGTCGGGAAAGACAAAGGTCGCTACCTTATCCAGTTCGGTGGACAGCGCCAGGAGATCCGGACCGATCAGTTCGGACAGCAGCTGCGCGGCCTCATCGCTCAGCCGCAGCTTCCGTTCGCGGGCAAGGCGCTGCGCCCAGACTGGGATCTGATTGGCAAAGGGCCGCCGAAATTCGGCGGCGAAGCCCGTTTTTGCACACCGCGAAAAAAATTTCCGGTTCAACTCCAGCCGACCATGGGCGCACACGACCAGGGGTTGACCGGCATCCCGGAATTCGGCCTCTTTGCCCAGCCGCTCACGCTCCTCGTCTCTGAGTTGCTCGGCGCTACGCAGGATCACCAGGGTCTGGGGAGCAAACAGGGAGGGCACCCCCCAGGCGTCCAGCACCGCCTCGACCGGGTCTTGCCCGGCATAGAAGGTCTGGACCAGCGTATCCCGGGGCAGACGGCCACGGACCTGATCGACCGCCCGGTCGATCAGGTAGGCCTCATCACCATGAAACAGATACAGGGCGGCAATCGGCTCCTTGCTCAGGCGGGAGAGCACGTCTTCCGGGCGGGAGAAACGCGGGGCTGCCATGCGGACATTCGTAGCCGGCGGTGGCGCACAAGACAAGGGCGGGAAGACACCTCCGCCTCAGCCATGCGGCGCGCGCTCGGCCCGGCAGTCGATCAGACGGCTCTCGGTGACAACCCAATCGACCCCTTCATCGTGCGGGCCGCCGGGAATGCGGTCCACAACCTGACAGTCATAGACCACGCCGACCCGTAGCGCACCGACCAGCACCCGGCCAAAGGCCCGGTCATAATAGCCTTTACCGCGGCCCAGGCGACGGCCCTCGGCGTCAAAGCCCAGGCCAGGGGTCAGGACAAGGGTGTGGCCGCCCTGACCGGGCGCCAAACGCTCATTGCCCGGGGGAACAGGAATCCCGAACAGACCGGCAACGAGCCGGTCGTGTGGATAACGCCGAACAAACTCCAGACGGGTCCGGTCGAGGCTGACGCGCGGATAGTACACGGCTTTGGACTGGGCGGCGGCCCACACGGCTTCGGTCTGAACCTCCTTGTCGTCCGCCGCGTACAGGACGAGCCTTACGGCAGCCTCAAACGGTGCAAAGGTCTGGAGCCGGTCACAAATCCGCCGGCTCTTTTCGTCCACCTGTTGGGGGCTGAGTGCGCGTCTGCGCTGACGGAGCAGACGACGGAGCCGTTTCTTGGCGTCGACCAGAGCGGGAGGGTCAGCGCCGGCCAGCGTCCTCGCTCCTCTCCGGCAGGGTAAAGCTTGCCTCTCCGCTCAGAATCCGCTCACCGGTCTGATTTTCCTGCCAGATCTGGCAATCGACCCGAGGCTCGCCAGTGTCGCTCCGGTAGGTCCGCGTTATGGTGCCCCGGCAGGTCAGCATATCATCGGGAAAGGCGTTGCCGGCAAAGCGCACCTTGGTCCGCCGGAGATCCCACGGCTTGTGCAACCAGTCGGTCACAAAGCGGTACAAAAAGGTCTCGTTCAGCGGCCCCTGCTGGACCACATCGGGCAAGTCCCGCTCCCGGGCATACACCCGGTCGAGGTGGAGCGGGTTGGTGTCGCGCAGAATGAACGCGATCGGAATATAGGCGTAGCGGTCCATCGGCCCATAGGTCACGCTCGGGATGTCCATGCCCTCAGCCACGTCTTCAAAATACACCTTTGGCCGCCCGTCCATGCCCGGCTCCTCACTTGAAGACCAGATACGACTGGGCGCCGCTGAAGGCCGTGGCGCCGGATTCGTCCCGAGCGGCAAACGACACCCATATCACGTCAAAGGCGCGTTTGCCCTGTTTCTCATACACGTCGGACACCCGACCCTGGACGGTCAAAGTCTCACCCACGTACAGCGGTCGCTGGTACTCCAGTTCCTGCTCACCGAACATGGCGGTGTCTTTCTTGTAGTCCATGAAAAAGTCTTTTTGCCAGTCGAATGAGCGCAGCATGCTGATAACGGCCACATACGGCCCGAAAGACGGCGGAATCACCCAGCCGCCGTAGCCGGCCGCCCGCGACTCGGCCTCGCTGTGGAAGGCCTGATCGTCCTCACCGGCCACCGGCAGGTAGTCCCGGATATCTTCCTCACGGATGGTGTATGTGACCGGCTCGAAGACCTTGCCGATCAGTGTCTTGCGGTCGGGCGCCATAGGCGTATGCCTCTCTTCCACATCAAGGAAACAGCGGCCCGTGGAGAACGGCTGAGCCGCGCCATTCTCGAACGACTGTCGGCTCAGCCTGATTCGCAGCAGTAACCCGTCTTCCCCCATCGCGTCACAGAGGAGACCTACTTGCCAAACACCTCGGTCACCAGCTCGGTGTCCAGATACTCGGTCACCCGCTGGACTTTCCCGTCCTGAAATGTGAACACCTGACAGTAGGTATTATCGTACGATTTGCCCTCTTTGGTCGTGGATTTACCCTTGGCCTGCATGGCCACGGTATCACCATCGGCAATGAAGTTTTCCGGTGTAAGGGTAATCCCGCCTTCGAGTTGGGCGCTAAGAGGCGCCAAGAGCTTTTCCACCAGCTCTTTTTTGCCGTCGAAGGTCCCGGAGTACTTGGTTGAGCCGATAATCGTGAACTGCACGTCATCGGCCATATTGCCGAGAAAGGCATCACCATTGCCCTTCCCCAACTCCTCGAACATCTCCTGCATCAGTTTTTTGTTCTCTGCTGCGCCCATACTGTGTACCTCCTGCATGGATTTTGTCTGAGCACTAGGCCCATGCGACTCTAAGCCGTCCGGCGGGGGCATGTCAAGCAGCCACTCAGCGCCCCGGAAAGCGCTCTCCCAGCCAGTCCGTAATGAGCTTGAGCGACGCCTCGCGCCCCCCCTGGTTGGGTTTGGACGGCAGGGGATAACCAAAATGGTCGGCGTCAACGTGATGCAGCTGTTTGTCGCTGGCGGCTGAGGTCTGGTACATGGCTTCGGAATCGGCCGGATAGATGGCATGGTCGCCGCTGTGGTTGATGACCAGGGTGGGGATACTGACCTTGCGGATATTGTCCAACACCGCAGCATTGGCCGACAAGCCCGACCAGTTGCTGAGCCACGCCCGGGGGGTCTGGTATTTGGCAAAACCGGCCTCGGTGTAGTTGAACAGATCCGGCCGGGGCGACCACAGCGAGCCATAGTCGCGTGACGAGGGGTGAATAGACGGGTCGGTGTAGGCCAGGTCGGCCTCGGTCCGATGGATGATCATATAGCGGCCGACCAGCGCCCGGCGACTGAGAAAGGCGCGTATGTCCAGGGCCAGGCTGTCAAAATCGTCCTGGCCGACCAGTCCCCGAAAATAGCGCTGTTCTTCAATAAAGCGTTTGGCAATGGCGTCAAGCCGCGCCACCCGGGCCGTCTGAGCGGCACGATAGCGCTGGGCAAACTCCGGGCTGTAGGCACTCGGCTGGGGCGGCTCGCGAAAGCCGTTGGCCGGGTTGTACATGTCGAGTTTGGGATCGCACGACAGCGGGTCGTCTTCATCCGTAACCGACGGGTCAATGGCCGTCTGCATAAATTTTCCCTCGCCCAGGTGGGCGGCCAGAATAATCATGCCGTCGCCCGGCGGCAGTTCAAAACGGTTCAGATCGTAGGGGTCGCCGGCCGGGGTCACCGTCAACCGCCCGGGCGGCTGGGTGACGGCCTGGGCCTGGTAGAAGGTGTACAGCGAGCCCCCACCGCTGTTGCCGATGAACACGACCCGCTCAAAGCCCCGCTCCTGCTTGAGATAGCTGATACCGGCCGCAATATCCGGCAGCAGCATCTCGTGCAGACAGGCAATATCGTTGTTGGGCCAGCGTCCCTCTTGGCCGAACGCGGCATAGCCGGCCTCGAGCAGATACGGGATTGCATAGTGGCGGCTCATATCGGCCCGCGGGTGCATCAGACACACCACGGTTTTTTCCCCGCCCCGGGTGTACAACACGCCTTTTGACTCACCCCGGTCGGCGGCCTTGAGCGGTACCACCTCGGCTTGTACCCCCGGGGGCAGCGTGTCAAACGATATCAGACTCAGGCCCATTGCCGCGTAGCGTGGAATCCGTGCCAGTGCCATAGCGTCCTCCTGTGTTCGCGTCTCCGTGTATCTGGGCCTGAAGCCCGAGGCAAGCCGTGTCCTCTCTTGCACACTTTACGCCCAAAGCAGTATACAGGAGAAAGACCCATCGCCCTAAGAAGAGAGGTGCCCATGCCCTCACGCGCCCGCGAACGTTTCGCCGAACTCGTCTCCGGTTCGGAAGCCGACCTGAACTTGGCCGAAGCGGCCCTGCTGATTGCCCAGGAGGAACAGCCCGAGCTTGATGTGGCGGCCTACCTCGGCCGTCTGGACGCGCTGGCCGACAGCGTCCGCTCACGTCTGTCCGAAGCCCCGAGCTTTGCCGACATCATCCAGGCCCTGAACACGGTCCTGTTTGAGGACGAGGGCCTGTCCGGCAACCAGACCGACTACCACGACCCGCGCAACAGCTTTCTCAACGAAGTCCTCGACCGCAAGCTCGGCATTCCGATTACGCTCTCGCTGGTCTACATTGAGGTTGGCAACCGCCTGGGCGTGCCACTGGTCGGGGTCGGCTTTCCCGGCCATTTCGTGGTCAAATACGACGGCCCGGACGGCGAAACCGTCCTCGACCCCTTCCAGGCCGGCAGCCGGGTCAGCCAAACGCAAATGGAAGACAAGCTGCGGGCCATGTACGGCCCCGACAACCCGTTCGTCGGTCAGCTGCCCAAGCTTCTCGCCGCAGTCGGCAAAAAAGACATGCTGCTGCGCATGCTGCGCAATCTGAAACAGATCTACACCCAGAAAGAGGACTTTGCGCGAGCCCTGAGCGTGGTGGAACGCATCCTGCTGCTAGCGCCCGACCATCCGGTCGAGGTTCGCGACCGGGGCGCCATCCACCACCGCATGGGTCACCAGCAGCTGGCGGTGCGCGACTTCCAGCGCTACTTGCAGCTGGCGCCCAAAGCCGACGATGCCAGGGCGGTGCGGGCGGTCATGGTTCGGACCATGGCCCAGCTCAACTAGGCCATGGCGGTACGCGTGTCGGTCGGCGTGCTGACCTGTGGCTCACGGATATTGATCTGCCAGCGCAAAGCCGCTGCGCAGCACGGGCTCAAGTGGGAATTTCCCGGCGGCAAGGCCGAGACCGGCGAGGATGCCGCAGCCTGCCTGCGACGCGAACTGCGCGAAGAACTCGGCGTCGAGGCCACAATCGGCACGCTGATGCTGCGCAAACGGTACACCTATCCCGACGGACGTTGCGTCGCCCTGAGCTTCTTTCATGTCCCGGCATACACCGGGGTCGCGTCCAACCGGGTCTTTGCAGACATGGTCTGGGTCGAACCCCGGCGGCTGCCCGGCTACGACTTCCTGGCCGGCGACCGCGATTTTATCATTGCCCTGGCCGGGGGAGCCTGGCAGGAGCTGTTTGCCCGGCCTGGCCCGCCGTCTGGTCGGCAGCCCTGAACCGCCGTTTCCCTTGAAACCCCTCCATAAGTGAACGACAATTTTGCCGTGAATCGCCAACAGCTGTTTGCCGCGTTTTTCTTCGCCGCCTTTGTCTTTCTCCTGTTTCAGCTGTACGCCCTGTTTGCGACTTTCCTCGTGCCGCTGGTGTGGACCGTCATTCTGGTCCTGACCTTTTATCCCCTGTACAGCCTGGTCTTGAGTCTGTGTCGGGGCCGACGCACCCTGGCCGCGCTGGGCATGACGCTGTTTGTCGTCCTGCTGGTTGCGATCCCGGTGGTGTTTTTCTCCGGTGTCCTGGCCCGGGAGGTGGCCGACTTTTATCGTCAAGTCCGGTATGTGGTCGGCTCGGGCGAACTCCAACAGCTGCTGGCGGGCTGGCGCGACACCGCTCTCGGCCAGCTGTGGCAAAAATGGGGACCCCAGGCCGAAGCCTTTGATATAGACCTGCCGGGCCTGGCCCTGACGGGCGCCAACGCCGTGAGTCAGTACATCCTGGAACAGCTCAGGAACGTTGCCCAAAACGTGTTCCGCTTCATCTTCGGCTTTGTGGTGATGAGTTTCAGCCTGTTTTTTCTGTTCCGGGACGGCGAGGGATGGTATCACACCATCCGCGACCTGCTGCCGATGGCACCAGACCATAAGGAGGCGATTTTCATCCGCCTGTACGACACCGTGTCCGCAGTGGTCCAGGGCATGGTCGCCACCGCCGTCACCCAGGGCGCGCTGGCCGGGATTGGATTCTGGGCCGTGGGTCTGTCGTTCAGCTTTTCTCTGGCCTGTCTGTCGGCCTTTTTTGCCATGCTGCCAATAGGCGGGGCGGCGGCCGTGTGGCTGCCCTGCGCGGGCTATCTGGCCATCTCCGGCCTGTGGGGCCAGGCAATCGGTCTGCTGCTGTACGGCACCTTTGTCATCAGCATGGTGGATAATTTTCTGAAGCCCTTCATCATCGGCGGACGGGCCAAGCTGCCAACCGTGTTTCTGTTCTTCGGCATTCTGGGCGGGCTGCAAGCCTACGGGTTTCTGGGGATGTTCCTCGGGCCGGTCGTCCTCGGCACGATTCTGGCCTTTGTCGAAATCTACCGCCAGGAGTACGCCCAACAGCCGGCTAGACCTTGAACCGAAAGTGGATCACGTCGCCGTCGCGCACCACGTAGTCCTTGCCCTCCAGGCGCATCTTGCCGGCCTCGCGGCAGCCGGTCTCGCCCCGGTGGGCAATATACTCGCCGTAGGCGATGACCTCGGCCCGAATGAAGCCGCGTTCCATATCGGAGTGAATCTTGCCCGCGGCCCTGACTGCGGTCGTCCCCCGGCTGATGGTCCAGGCCCGGGCTTCGCTTGGCCCGGCGGTAAAAAAGCTCATCAGGCTGAGCGCCTCATAGGCCGACCGGATAAAACGGTCACGGGCCGACTCGGCTACCCCTAAATCATCCAGAAACAGGGCGCGTTCGTCCTCCTCAAGCTGGGCGATCTCCATCTCAACCTGACCGCACACAGGAATGATGCACAGACCGTTGTCTTCGGCATAGGCGGCCACCTCGGCCGGCAGAGGATTATGCAGCTCGCTCTCCTCGACGTTGTAGACCACTAACAGCGGCTTATGGCTGAGAAAGGCAAAGCCGGACAGGACGAGCTGCTCTTCGGGCAGAAACGTCTCGCCGCGCAGCGGTTTCTCTTCCTCCAGGACGCGGTAGCACTTTTCCAGCAATGCCTGCTCACGTTCCCGGCTGTGCTCTTTGCGCAGGCGTTCGAGGCGTTTCTCAATCACGCCCATATCGGCCAGGAGCAGCTCGGTGTGAAAGCCGCGCAAATCGCGCAGGGGATCGGTCGGCGTGGTCGCCATAGGGTCGGCAAAGGCCCGCACGACCTGGGCCAGGGCTTCAAGCTCGCGCATCTGGGCCAGCGAGCGGATATCGAGCGCAGCCTTTCTTTCCGCCGAGGGCGGAAAATCGAGAAAGCTGACCTCGGCGTATTTTGTGCGCTCCGGCTCGACGATTTCGGCCAGCGCATCGACCCGCGGGTCGGGGACTTTGATAACGGCGATGGCCGCCTCGGGCTTTGTCTCAAAACCGCCGACCTCGGCACTCATGCCGGTCAGGGCATTGAAGATCGTCGTTTTCCCACACCGGGCAAATCCAACGAGTCCGACTTTCATGGTGATGGGTGCTAGTGTCTGAAATCCTGAATCGACCGGGCGGGCATGCCGTCTCGGCGGGAAATCGCCCGGGTCACCGAGCGTGTCATGCTGCCGAAAGTCGGCAGCCAGCACGAGTGGCGGCCCGGCCCGCCGACAACCAGAATCATCAGCTGCTCCGGCTGGCGGACGAGCGGCAGCGCAGCCTCACCGGGAAACAGATCGTCCGGCACGAACCCCATGCCGTACATCCCGCCGGCTTCCCACAGCTCGCGCGGCACGCGGGCGTGCTGAAAGACATAGTCTCTGATCTCGTCTTTGCCGATACCGTCCCGGGCCAGGATCTGGGCGTGTTCCGGTCCCAGGGCCAGAATCGGCTCGCCCAAGGCGTAGGCGTTGTTCGAGCCCATGCCGGCCATGGTGCTGGCGACCGTGGTCAGGATGCCCGATGCCGCCGTGCTGATGTGGTCGTTGATATTGTGCGGTCCCTCGGCCCCACACACCGTGACGGTGCTGGTGTCGGCCCCAAAGCCGCGCTCGCGGTGCAGCGGGGTCCACGGGTTTTCGGCTTCGTTCTCGGCAATGCAGTACGAGTATTTGGACGGCTGGCCCTGGGTTGAGCGATCCAGCAGGCCCGGCACCCCGCCGCCGATATTCAGCAGCACCAGCCGAATCGCCCGGCCAATCGTAGCGTTCGGACGCCAGCCCTGGCCAAAGGCGTTATAGCCGCCGTTGACACCCAGCTCCTGGGCGATGGGACCGTTGAGAATGACCAGGGGTGCACACGGGTGGGTCGTGCTCTGGACCGCGTAGAGGTTGAAGGGGCTCTCCAGCAGAGCGTCGAGGGCGGTCAGGACGACCGGGAAATACTCCGGCACACAGCCGGCCAGAACCGCGTTCACGGCCACCTTCTCGACCGTCGCGATTCCATATTTTGGCGGCACCGGCCCGAGTTCGTCTTGCGGACCGCGGTCGCTCCAGGCCAGCAGGCGCTCGACCCGCTCGGCCGTCGGCGGAATGATCGGCAGGCCGTCCGTCCAGCCCTGGTCGTAAAACCAGTCGTTGACGGCCTCGAGCGAGTCGTCGAGAGCAATCTTCTCGGAACGCAGATCCATGTGTTACGCCGAGCGTTGCCGCAGCTGCTTGCCCATCGGCCTGAGGAAGCGGCCCCGATAGTCCGCGACCAGCTGCTCCGCCGGTCGGGTCAGAATCGCCATCACTTCGTCGGCCACCGCCCCGGCTTTGCGCTCAACCTCGTCGGGAGTATTGCCGGCCAGCGGGTGCGGAATCACCGCAATCGGCATACCGCCCATGCCCAGGGTCTGCGACTCGGCGCGGCCCAGCGGAGCAAATTCGTCGCTGCAAATGACTGCGGTCGGCACCCCGCGTTTTTCCAGCTCAATGGTGTCGTGGAGACCCCACGACGTACACGAGCCTCAATCACCGATGGCGACAACCGCGGCGTCGCACTGGGCCAGCCGGGTCAGCACCTCATCCGACGCCGGCAGAGACGCGTTTTTCTCGCCGCTGATACGGGAGAATGCTCCCAGGCGGGTACGCAGGATGGCCTCGACTTTTTCGAGCAGCAAACCGGCGTTGGCCTTCCGGTTGTTGAGAAACCCGATGCTTTTGCCCGCGAGATCGGCCGTCCGGCGCGCCAGCGGAAGCTCCGTGGTGCGCGCCTCGGCCGTGGGGTTGAGGACTTCCAGCTGTCCCATATCGCCCTCCTTGTCGACTGATTGCTGCCGGCCAGTGTAGAACACCGCTCTTGCCCGTGCAATGCGTCAGACGCTAGTGTGCGACCGTCAGCCTGAGGAGCGCTCCCATGTCCAAGGTCATCATTCCCGTCTATTACGACTTTGCCTCGTCCCTGTGTTATGTGGCCAAAAAGGTCATGGAACAGCTCGACGGCCAGCTCGATATTGAGCTGCTGTGGAAGGGCGTCCAGATCGCACGCCGCCACGACGGCTGGAAAAACGGCGAAATGATCGGCGACGAGGCCAGGGGCAAAATTTTCCGGGTGGCCGGCGAGACCGGGGTCGAGCTGCGGGTGCCGGAGCGCTGGCTCGACTCGGCCGCCGCCCTCGAAGGCGCCGAGTTTGCCCGGGAGCGGAGCACGTTTGCCGCCTATCACCATAGCCTGTTCAGCGCGATCTACGAGGCCGGTCGGGACATTGGTGATCGGGACACCTTGCTGGAACTGGTCGAAGACCTGGGGCTTCCGGTAGCCGAATTTGAGCACGCCGTGCGAGCCGGCACCTTCACCCAGCGGGTCAAAGACACCGAGGCCGAGGCGACGACCTTCGGCGTTGTCGGCTATCCGACCTTCATGCTGGGCGAGTTCCCGCTGATCGGCATTCAGCCGGCCGAGACCATGCGGATGATGATTCAGCGCTATATCGACAAGTCCCGGGAGCAGGTGTCACACTGAGGGCCTCACACCACCCCGTCGGCCCGTAGTCGTTCGACCTCGGGCGGCGAATAGCCCAGCAGTTCGGTCAGAATCTCTTCGCTATGCTCTCCCAGCAGGGGTGGTGGCAGGCGGTAGGCGACCGGCGTGGCCGACAGCTTGAGCGGCGAGGCGGCCAGCCGGACCTGGCCCGCGCTCGGATGCGGGGCGTCCCAGACCATGTCTCGGGCGACCACCTGCGGGTCGCCAAACACCTCGTCTATGGTCTGCACCGGCCCGCACGGGATGCCGGCCTCACGTAGCGCGCCCAGCCAATAGCCGGTGTCGCGGCCGGAGAAGGCGTCTTGCAACAGCGGAATCAGGCTGTCCCGATGTTCGACCCGGGCCGGATTGGTCGCAAAGCGCGCGTCGTCGGCCCAAGCGGTCCCCAGCAGGCGGCACAGTCTCCGCCACTGCCCGTCATTGCCCACGGCCAGGCAGAAGATGCCGTCCCGGGAGTGAAAGGACTGGTAGGGCACGATTGTCGGATGGCCGTTCCCGAACCGGCCCGGCCGTTGGCCGGAGACCAGGTAGTTGCTGGCCACATTGGCCAGCCAGGTCACCTGTGTATCGAGCAGCGCAATATCAATCGCCTGGCCCTGCCCGGTCCGCGAGCGGGCCAGCAGCGCAGCCTGAATGGCGTTGGCGGCGTACAGCCCGGCCGTCACGTCGGCGATCGCCACCCCGACCTTCATCGGCTCACCGTCGGGCTCGCCGGTAATACTCATCACCCCGCCCCGGCCCTGGATAATGAAATCATAGCCGGGCAGCTCCTTGTCCGGCCCGGTCTGGCCGTAGCCGGTGATCGAACAGAACACCAGCCCCGGGTTGAGCCTGCTCAGCTGGGCGTAGCCGATGCCCAGCCGGTCAAGCTCGCCGACCTTGTAGTTCTCGATCAACACGTCGCTGAGGGTCGCCAGCCGGCGGATCAACTCCTGGCCCTGGGACGATTTGAGGTTGACAGTCAGGCTCTTTTTATTGCGGTTGGCACACAGATAATAGGCGCTCTCGCCGCCCGCAAACGGCGGCCCCCAGGCCCGCGTATCGTCCCCGCTGCCCGGCCGCTCAACCTTGATGACCTCGGCCCCCAGGTCGCCCAGGACCATGCCGCACAGCGGGCCGGCCAGAATCCGGGACAGATCGAGAACCCGAAAACCTGCCAGCGCCTGATCCATCGCCATGTCCGGTCTCGCCCGTGCCCAGCCTGTCCGGCTCAGGACAGGCCATACACCCGGGCGACGTTAGCCCCCAGAAAGTTTGTGCGGCTCTGTTCAGACATCGGGGCCACCAGCTCGGCCAGGTCTTTGATATAGTCGCAGGTGTGGTCATCGTGCGGGAAGTCGCTGGCCCAGAAGAACTTGTCCGAGCCGATATACTCCATCATGTAGCGGACCGATTTTTCGTCTGGGTCGGCCGAGATCCAGCACTGGCGCTGGAAATACAAGCTCGGCAGTTCCTTGAGCCGCACGCTGTCGCCCAGGGCGGTCTTATACGCGGCGTCCATGCGGTCGAGCAGATGGCCGATCCAGCTCGCCCCGGATTCCAGGATGATAATCTTCAGCTCGGGAAAGCGGTCAAACAGGCCGTACTGGAACAAGCCCAGGAAGGCCTGCTGGGGGCCCTGAGCGCCCAGCAGATCGACCCACCATTCACCCCATTTGTACATCTCGCGGAAACGCTGAAAGACCCGCCGTTTGGGCGGCTCGGCAACCGGGTGAATGCCGATCGGCACGCCGAGGTCCTGGGCCGCAGCCCACAACGGGTCGTGATCGGGGTGGGCGTGAGCCTTATCGGTCAGCGTATACGGCGCCACAAAAGCGCCCTTGGCCCCGGCCTTGACGGCCCGCTCCAGCTCCCGGGCGGCGGCCTGTCCGTCGGCCAGCGTGATATGGGCGATCGGAATCAGACGGCCGCCCGAGTCCGAACAGAAATCCACCACCCAGCGGTTGTAGGCCCGGCAGTAGGCCAGGGCCAACTCAGGATCGGTGACTTCGGCTTCCCACTCAAGCGACAGCGTCGGATAGATCAGCGCCTTGGTCAGGTTCTCGCGGTCGAGCAGTTCGAGCCGTTCCTGGGGCTTATTGCCGCCAAACGGCACGCTGTCGGCGTAAGGCGTGCGTCTGACCTGCTCACGCTCCTGGGCGTCGTTGCCCATACTGCGTCCGCGGGCCAGAATTTCGGCGTCAAAGTAACGCGAGCGCTGCCCGTTCAGCTCCAGATGGTCGAGTCCGTCCGGGCCGGGCCGAATCCGAATCGCCCGGTCCAGGTACTGCGACTCCAGATAGTTTTCCCACAGATCGGCCGGCTCGTTGATATGGCCATCGGCATCAATAGCCCCGTCATAGGGCAGCGACGAAGTCCGAAACATGCCTGCGCTCCTTTTTGGGCGTGTTCATACGTGAGCGTTCATAGTGTAAACCGCCAGAGCGATCAAGTGCGGAAAGTGTGGGATACCCAGCCAAGCAACCAAGTGCTATAGGGCAAAATCCAGTGCGATTACGCGTTTAGGCACTGAGGGAGGGAATATATGGCGGGACGCTCAGAGGGGAAAGAAGAAATATCGGACGCCTCAACCGAGAACGCGCCCGGTACGGTAGCCCGCGACGACCTCCAGATGGCGCCCGCTCTGATGCGTGACCTCGCGCGCCAGGCAGCCGAGTTCTTGGTGGAACGGATTGAGAACCTGCCCGCAGGAGATGCCTGGGAGGGAGATTTTCGCCAAGAGCTTGAGAAGCAACTGATGGAGGATGCGCCCGAGGACGGCCGACCGGCGGCAGAGGTCCTTGAACGAGCCGCACGCCAGATCCTCCCGGTGGCGGTGCAGCACGACCACCCCCGTTTCTTCGCCTTCATCCCCTCGTCGCCTACCTGGCCGGGGGTGCTGGCCGACTTTCTGGCTGCCGGGTACAACATCAACACCGTCACGTGGCTGGTCGCCAGCGGGCCGAGTCAGCTTGAGCTGGTCGTCATCGACTGGTTCCGGCGCTGGCTCGGCTATCCGGACAGCGCGGGTGGGCTTTTCACCAGCGGCGGCTCGGCGGGCTGCCTCGACGCCCTCGTCGCAGCGCGGGAAGCGGCCGGCCATCCCGAGCGTGCGACGGTGTACATGAGCGACCAGAGCCATAGCGTGCTCAGCCGGGCAGCGATGATCATCGGCGTGCGGTCGGAGGGCGTGCGCACAGTCCCGAGCGACGGGGACTTCCGCATGGACCTGGAGGCGCTCAGACGCACCGTGGCCGACGACCGCGCCGCAGGCTTCACCCCCATTGCGGTGTGCGCAAACGCCGGAGCGAGCAGCACCGGAGCCGTCGATCCGCTCGGAGCGATGGCGGACTACTGCCAGGCGGAAGGCATCTGGCTGCACGCCGACGCCGCGTACGGCGGCTTTGCCGTCGTGACCGACAAGGGCAAAAGGCTCTTGGCCGGGATTGAGCGCGCCGATTCGATTGGGCTGGACGCGCACAAGTGGTTCTTCCAGCCTTACGAGGCGGGCTGCCTGCTGGTGAAGGACGCCAGCACGCTGGAGAACGTCTTCGCCCTCCACCACGATGTCCTCCAGGACACGGTATGGGGCGCAAACCATCCCAACTTCGCAGACCGGGGTCTGCAACTGAGCCGCTCGTTTCGGGCCTTGAAGGTGTGGATGTCGGTCCAGACCTTTGGCTTGGCCGCGTTCCGGCGCGCCGTGGCAAAGGGAATGGAACTGGCCGGCCGGGCAGAAGAGCATGTCCGGGCGAGCCCGCTCCTGGAGATCACGAACCCGGCCTCGCTCGGGATCGTGTGCTTCCGGATCAACCCTGCGGACGCGGCCATCGCCGATGAAGCCCTGGAAGAGATCAACCGTAATGTGCTCGCCCGCATCTTTTGGGAAGACCCCGCGCTCATCTCCTCAACGCTGCTTCGGGGGACGTTCTCTCTGCGGCTGTGCATCATGAACCACACCACGACCTGGGACGACGTGCGCCAGACCCTGGAGGCTATCGAGCGGTTCGGGAGGGACGCCTTATCGAAAGGTGGGCATGGCGCGTAAACCGGCAAACCTGATTTCCGGGGTGGACGACACGCCGAGCCCCTCGGTCGTCCTTGTCCTCGGCCTGCAACATCTTGTTGTTGTCTGCGGTGCCTCGGTCTTCGCCGTCGCGGTTGTCCGAGGGATAGGCGGAACCACTGGGCAGGCTGAGCTGCTGGTCCAAGTGTCCCTGCTCGTCGCAGGCATAGGAACGATGTTGCAGGCCCTGCGCACCGGGCCGGTCGGCTCTGGATACCTGTGTCCGCACGTGTGCGGCCCGTCTTACCTGCCTGCCTCCCTCCTGGCGGCCCAGACCGGCGGCCTGTCCCTCATGTTGGGGATGACCGTCCTCGCCGGATGCTTCGAGGCGCTCTTTGCGCGGGTCCTGCCACGCTTACGGGCGCTCTTTCCGCCTGAGATAGTCGGGCTCGTTGTTATGATCGTTGGCTTGTCGCTACTCCCCATAGCGGTGTCAGGCTTTGTCGGGATCACGGCCACCGACCCTGTATCGGAGGTGCGAGAACTCCTGGTCGCCGGCCTGACGCTGGTCGTTATGGTTGGGCTCAGCGTATGGGGACAGGGTGCCTGGCGACTCTATGGTGTGCTCATCGGGCTGGGCGCCGGATACTGTGCCGCCTATGTGGGTGGCGTGCTGACCGCTCTCGATTTGCAATCCTTGCACCAGGCCCCGGTGCTCGCCGCTCCCAGTGTCGGGACGCTGGGCTGGTCCTTTGATCTGGCGCTCCTGGTCCCCTTCCTGCTGACCGGGCTCGCCTCCGCTCTGAAATCTGTTGGTGACCTGACGGTGTGTCAGAAAACGAACGATGCTGAGTGGAAACGACCCAACATGGGCTCTATCAGTCGTGGGCTACTGGCTGAGGCAATTGGCACGATCACCGCAGGACTCCTGGGCGGGGTCGGACAGTCTACGTCTTCGACCAACATCGCGGTCTCTCTTGCAAGCGGGGCAACGAGCCGCGTCATCGCCTTTGCGGCCGGTAGCCTGCTGATTGGCTGCGCGTTCTTGCCGAAAGTGGCGACCGTGTTCGCGCTGATGCCCACCCCGGTGATGGGAGCGTTGTTGATCTTCACGGCCAGCTTCATGCTTATTGCTGGCATCCAGCTCATCTCGTCTCGGATGCTGGATACCCGGAAGACTTTTGTGGTTGGCATTTCACTCCTGTTCGGCCTGAGTGTGAACGTCCTACCCCAGGTCTATGCGCAAGTCCCAGCCCAGCTGGCCCCTCTGTTCAGTTCTCCCCTGTCTGTCACCCTGGTGGTGGCTATTGGGCTCAATCTCCTTTTTCGGATCGGTATTGCCGTGCGTCGTTCCTTTGCGTTTGTGCCCGGCCTGGACTCTCCTGACAAAGTGATCGCCTTCATGGAGACCTGTGGAGCAGCCTGGGGCGCGCGCCCGGATGTGATCTCTCGCGGGAGTACGCTCCTGACCGAATTTTTCGAGGGCCTGGTCGGGGCCGGCCTGGCAAAGGGACCGCTCCAGACCGAGGTGAGTTTCGATGAGTTCAATCTGGATATCGACCTGTGGTATGAGGGAGGGCTGATCGAGCTGCCGGTCACGCATCCCCCTACGCCCGACGAGCTGCTGTCCGATAATACCGCGGTGGCCCGCCTGTCTGCCTTTCTCGTCAGTCGTTCCGCCGATGGGGTCACGAGCGAGTTGCACGACGGACGCTGCCATGTGCGTTTCCACCTGGAACACTGAGGTGGCTGCTGGCGCACCCGTAATGCCTCTCCATCCGGCCTGCCCCAGAGTCAGGCTGGTGCTGTGGTCGGTCATCCTGCTTGTGTGTAGCCTTGGCTGGGCGTCCGCCGGCCTGGCTCAATCCCCAGCCAAAACCTGGAAAACTCTCGACGAGCTGTCGGCCCAAGCACTGCAAACGCTGGACCTGCGCACCACCACCCCGCGTGATGCCCAGATTCCCTATCTGCCCGCCGAAGCGTATCCGTTCTCACCCCCCTATACCGCCGAAGAACTGGCCTATCTGGCCTTTGATCTTGACGCGCCCCGACCGCGCTTCTCGCACATCTGGCTCAGTGTCGTGCAGAGCATGACGGCCGATGGCCATATCCTGGGGACACTCAAGAACAATACCGCCATCCTCTACCATCCTGCGGATGGGGGTGCCCTGATGCGTCTGCCGGCCGGCCAGGAGTATATGCGGGGATTGCTCCAGTTCACCAATCCTCCGGCAGCAGATGGACGCCAGAGCCTGTGGATGGAGTACCGGACCGATCAAGAATTCACCAAGAAGCAAGACCGCTATAGCTATACCCCGGCCCAGCGTCGTATTCGTCGCCAGCCTCAGCCGCGACGGGAGACCCGTTTCCTGAACGACGCACAGACGTTTGACGATCTCCAGGGGCGGGATCCGTGGGAATTTTCCTGGCAGCTGATCGGGACGGATGTGTTGTACGACACCGTCCGTTTTCCCGATACACGGCCGACGATTACCCTCACCCGGCCGGACGGCTCGTCGTATGACCAAGACACGACCCAGATAAAAATGATGGGTGAGGGCTACCCGGCCTACCGGCCTGACGGCGGGGTGGAGACGTACGTGGTGGAGGCGCTGCCACGCCCGGAGTGGCTGTCCGACTATTACTGCGGCAAGCTGCTGTACTGGATCGATACGCAGGTCTTCTATCCGCTGCGGGTCGAGCAGTATGATCGAGACGGGAATCTTCTGCTGGTATCGGAGCGTCTGGCGCGTCAGGAATATCCAGAGGATGGGAGACTCGGCTATACTCCGCTCATTTTTCTGTTCTGGCGGACCGACCTTGATCTGCTGACGGCCGGTGTCCACGACTACCATAAAAAGATGGACTGGCAGTCTGACTGGGAGACGTATTTCAGCCCTGAGTTTCTGCGCCGGGGATGGCTCGTGAGTCCGAACAAGACCTATGCCGACGTGCCACGGCCCGACCAGTTTTATTTGCGGCCGCAGCTCTACCCGGACAAATTTCCCAACCAGCGCCACATCCGACTCACGCCCCGTGTTACGGCTCGCATTGCGGCTCAGGAACGGGCCGGCCATCTGGTCTTTGAGGTCAACGACCAGCCCTCAGCCGGGCCGCCGACCGGAGGATCACGCCGAGAGTGAACGCCAACACCTCAACTGGACACGGCCGACTGTGCGCCGTAGACTACGCTCATCAGCTCTGGCGACCGGCATATCAGCAAGGAGGCGCGTATGAAATTCGGGATTTTTTACGAACTGCAAACCCCCGAGCCGTGGCGGGAGGGAGCCGAACAGCAGGTCTTCCGTGAAGCCCTGGAGCAGGCCGAGCTGGCCGACCGGCTGGGCATCGAGTATTTCTGGGAGGTCGAGCATCACTTTCTGGAGGAATACTCGCACTCCAGCGCACCCGAGGTCTTCCTGGCTGCGGTGAGCCAACGCACCAAGCGGATGCGCATCGGCCACGGGATTGTCGCCCTGCCCCACGCCTATAATCCGCCCGCCCGGGTGGCCGAACGCATCGCCACGCTGGATCTGGTCAGCGACGGACGGCTGGAGTTCGGCACCGGGGAAACCAGCTCGGACATGGAGTTGGACGGCTTCCAGATTCCGCGTGCAGAAAAGCGCGCCATGTGGGAAGAGTCGCTGCAGGCGATTACCCGCATGTTCGTGGAAGTCCCGTTTGCCGGCCATAGCGGCCAGTATCTGAACATGCCGGCCCGGAATGTCGTGCCCAAGCCGACCCAGAAACCCCACCCGCCGCTGTGGGTGGCGTGTTCGCGGCGTGACACAATCTTGACGGCGGCGCGCAAAGGCATTGGCGCCCTGACCTTCGCCTTTGTCAGTCCCCAGGAAGCCGAGCGGTGGGTCACCGATTACTATCGAACGCTGGCCGAGGAATGTGTCCCGGTCGGCTTCAGCGTGAACCCCCATATTGCCACCGTGGCCGGCTTCATGTGCGACTGTGACGGCGACCGCGCGCGCCAAAAGGGTACCGACGGCGCCCTGTTCTTCGCCTACTCGCTGGCCCACTACTACTATTTGAGTCATCACCAGCACCGCCCCGGCCAGACGAATGTGTACGAGCTGTTTGAGCAAGAGAAACACCTGATGGGTCTCGACCCCGAGTCGGTCGACCAAGCCGGCTTCAGCCCCGGCAGTAATGTCGTCGATCCGGGTGGCTTGGCCAGTCTGACCGCAGCGATCGGCTCACCAGACGAGCTGCGCACAAAGCTGCGCGAGTATGAAACCGCCGGCGTCGATCAGATGATCCTGATTGCCCAGGCCGGAAAAAACCGCCACGAGGACATCTGCGAATCGCTGGAGCTGTTCGCCAGGGAAGTCATGCCCGAATTTCAAGACCGCGATGAACACCGCCAGCAGGAAAAAGCACGGCGGCTGGAGCCGATCATGGACCGCCTGAATCCGTTGTTAGCGACCAAGCTGGAGGAGGCCAGGGCGCGGGCGGCGAATGTGACGGACACCATCGCCGCCACAGGCTCGTTGTAGTACTCAAGCCCCATGCTCATCTCCAGCCTGTCCGTCCTGATTCTCATTGCCATCCTGTGGTCTCTGGGCTGGTACGCCAAACGCTGGGTGGCCACCGATACCGACTATCTTTTAGCCGGGCGTCAGGTCAGCCTCATTCCTTTTGCCGGCAGTGTGACCAGCATTATCCCTGGTATCACGATCCAGTACGGATTCATGGGCTGGATCTGGGGGGCGAGTCTGCCCCTGGTCATCGGCTATTGTCTGTTCGGTATTTTTGCCAGTCCGTATGTGCGTCGGTCCGGCGCGTATACGCTGCCCGAATGGCTGGAGATGCGCTTCGATGCCCGAACCCGGCTGGTGGTGAGTATTGCGACCCTGGTTGGCGTGGCCGGCCTCGTCGCCATGAACATCGTCGCCATGGCGCTCATCATGACCGGCTTCCTGGGCGCCCCGCTGTGGCTGATGATCACGCTCGTGTTGGCCGGACACCTGGTCTTCATCCTCCTGGGCGGCCTGTGGGCCCTGACCCTGACCGATGTCGTGCAGGTGCTCCTGGGTTTTGTCATGCTGCCCGGTCTGGTCGGCTATTGCGCCTGGACCTTTGGCGGCTGGGAGATGATTCAGACCAGCTTTGTCTCGTCGGCCCCGCTCAGCCAGGGCACAGCCGGCACGTTTCCCGTGTGGCGGCTGAGCTATCCGAGCGTTTTTACGGTGTTTCTGGTCGTCGGCATGTTCATCCAATGGGGCGGAAACTATTACTGGCTGCGGGCCGCGTCGGCACGCTCGGAATCGGTCGCCCGTTGGCAGTATGTGATTGGGGGTATCGTCGTCGTTCTGGTCGTGCACGGCGCTTTAGGCATTCTCGGGCTGTATGCCGGCAGCGTCCACCGCGAGGAGTTTCTTGGCACGGCCGATCCGATGAGCGCGTACGGCATGCTGATGCGCAGTCTGCCGCCATGGGTCGCGCTGTTTGGGTTGGTGACGGCCTTAGCGGCGACCATTTCAACCACCAGCAACGCCCATATGGGGATCACCGCCACGCTGGTGCGCGATCTCTACCAGCGCTTTCTCCATCCCCAGGCTACCAGCGACCAGGTCTTGCGGATGAGCCGGATTCTGACCGTGGTGACTGGGGGGGGCATCTGGGCGCTGAGTTTTTACCCTGGCGGTCCGTATTTTCTGCTCGCCATCAGCTGTGCCCTGCTGGGACCGGCGGCACTGGTCTTTTTGCTCGGCCATCGGTGGTCGGGCCTGACTGCGACGGGCGCGTTCTGGGGAACCCTGCTGAGTATGATCAGCATGGCGATCTACGAGGGACTCCAGCTGACCGGCCTGATCAGCTGGTCAGCCCATACGGTGATTATTGGCACGGTGGTTGCCCTGCCCCTGATTATCGGGCTGTCTCTGTTCACCGCCACCACGCCCTCAGTCCGCAGCTCAGGACCATTGACCCTGCACGATGAGCATCGGCGCGTGCTGAGCCTGCTTGGCCAGGGCTATACCCAGATGGTCGAAATAACCGATTTTTTGACGCTTGATACCGCCCACGGCAACCGACTGATCGAGGAACTTATCGGAGCAGGTTTGGTCCAACGTCAGGCTGGGCAGGGACCTCATTTTTTTACCCTGGCTCTGACTGCTCGCGGCCGCCAGCAGCCGGGCACCGGCACCCCCGACGGTGAAACCGACAGCGGAGCGACACAGGATCCCATCGGATTACAGGTTCTCGAACACATACAGGCAAGCCCCAGGACGCTGCGTGCCCTGGGCGCAAGCCTGGGCGTCCAGGCCTCAACCCTCGGGGCGGTCGTGAGTCGTCTCGACCGGCTCGGCTATTTGCACAACACCGGGATTTGGGAACGGCGCATCTCCCTGTCTCAGAAAGGTCAGACCGTGCTGGCCGCGTCCCGCGCTGAGCAAACACCAGCAATACGCCCCCAATAAGCAACCCACAGAACGGAGGAACAATGCGATACGGTTTACACTTGGCTAACGGCGTGTCGGTCACCGATCCGGCCGTGCTCAAAGATGTCTGCCAGCTGGCCGAAGAGCTGGGCTATGAGTCGATCCTGATCGGCGACCACGTCCTGCCGCCGCGCAAGATCAACTCCAAGTTTCCGCTGCCGGTCGAGGACCCCCAGATCCACAGGTATCAGGACCAGCACTGGCCGGACTGCTTTGCCATGCTGGGCTTCATGGCCTCCATCACCTCCAGCGTCCGGCTCGGAACCAGCGTCTTTATCGTTCCCTATCGGCATCCTGCGGTCACGGCCAAGATGATCGCCACGCTCGACAAGCTGTCCAACGGGCGCATTATTGCCGGCATCGGCAGCGGCTGGATCGAAGAGGAGTTCAATTTTCTGAACGCCCCGTTTGCCGAGCGGGGACGCATGACCGACGAATACATCGAGGTCATGAAAGCCCTGTGGACGGACGCCCATCCGCGTATCGAGGGCCGTTTCGTGACCATTGACCGGGACGTGAACTTTGGCCCCTACCCGGTCCACAAGCCTCACCCGCCGATCTGGGTCGGCGGCAACACCACGGCCGCCCTGCGCCGCGTCGTGCGCTGCGCCGACGGCTGGCAACCGGCCGGCCTGATGCCGGACGTTATCGGCCAGAAGCTCGACCAGCTGCGCTCGCTGATGGCCGAGGCGGGACGCGATTTCAGCCAGCTCGAAATCACCTGCATGGTCGGCACGGACGCGACCGAGGCGGTGGCCGATGTCTTCGACAAGCTGGGCGCCCACGTCCTGTACGGTCTGGTGTCAGCGACCGACGAAGAAACGCCTCAGCTGTTTGCCGAGATCAGGCGCTACGCCGAAACCATGTCGCAGCGCGGCTAAACAAACTAGCAATAGGAGGTCGCCCCAATGACCATCGAGCTCAACCACCTGATCGTTCCCGCCCATGATAAGGAAGAATCCGTGCGCTTCTACGAGCGCATATTCGGGTTCAAGTACGAAGGCCCGATGGGCCACTTCGCACCCATCAAGCTCCCCAGTCAGTCCCTGACGCTGGACTTCGACAATCGCGAATCTTTCCAGCCCGCGCACTACGCCTTCAAAGTGAGCGAGGCCGAGTTTGACGAGATCTTTGGGCGTATCGTGAACGCTGACCTGGTCTATGGCAGCGAGCCGTGGACGCTCGACGACATGCAGCTCAACCACTGGAACGGCGGGCGCGGGGTCTATTTCCGGGACCCGAATGGCCATATCCTCGAACTCTTGACCCGCGACTATACGGCCGAGCAGATGAACAGGTCGGATTAGCGAAGCGTCATCCGACATTGAACAAAGACGAAGGCAAGGCACATGGCAAAACGCAAATGGCAAAAATGGACAACCGCTAGCGTGTCTGCCGTTTTGACTTTTGCCCTTTGCCCTTTGACCTTTGCCGCCGGCCGGCTCGCAACACCTGGCCCGGCAGCTGGCCACAGTCCCGGCCGTCGGCCACGATCGGCACGCCGTTGACCAGCACCGACTGGATGCCTTCGGCGTACTGGACAAAGCGGCCCTCCCCGCCCGGCAGATCTTCGAGCAGTTGTTTCTCCCCCGCCCCGACCGTGCGTGGGTCGAACACCACCAGGTCGGCAGCCTTGCCACGGGCAATCGTGCCCCGCTCGTGTAGGCCGAAGAAGCGCGCCGGCTCGGACGTGATGCGCTGCACCGCGCGCTCCCAGCTCATGGTCTGCCGCTCGCGCACCCAGGTGCCCAACAAATAGGTCGGATAGCCGGTGTTACACAGCATATCGACATGCGCCCCGGCGTCGGACAGGCCGATCATCACCCGTGAATCGGTCACCACTTCTTGCAGCAGCGGAGGATCGAAATTCAGGGCGGCCATGGAAAAGCTGGTACCCAGCTTGTCGGCCAGGGCACAGTCAAAAAAGGTATCCAGGGGATCTTTGCCCTGGCGCTGGCTCAGCTCGGCAATCGTCTTGCCCAGCCAGTCGTGGTGCTCGGGGTTTTCAACGATACACACCTGAATATGCTGCCACTGGCCGCTGAACGCCTTGGGGCTGGTGGTGTAGGCTTGACGAAAAGCCGCCCGGAAGGCCGGATCGGCATAAATTGTGGCCTGCTCTTCGGCCGAACGGTTGAACAGCTGGTGACACACCTCGTACGGCCCCAGAATAAACGGGTTACGCAGGTTGAACTGGAGTTCGGTCGGCTGACAGCTGGCCTGAGGAATCGCCCCGCGCCGAATCAGGGCGGCGGTCTTGTCCAGCAGCTCACGGTGAGCGGTGGGCTGATCGTTGCGGGTCTGGACCGACAGCCAGGTGACTGGGCGCTGGCTTTCGGTCAGCAGAAAGTCAACCATATCCAGCTGTTCCTGGGGAATGATGGACGAACCGGCTCCGCCCAGATTGACCTCAATCGCCCCATAGCCGAGGTCGCGCAGGACGTGGGCATAGCTGGCCAGCTCGTCACGGCTGGCCAGTCGGCAGGCCAGCGGACGGCCCTTGTAGCCGACGTGCTGGGTGGCCAGGGTGGTCGAGAAGCCGAGCGCCCCGGCCTGCATGCCCTCGCCCAGCAGTGCGCTGATCTGGGCCGTTTCGTCAGGGGTGGCCGCCCGCTCCTGGGCGTGTTCGCCGATCACATACGAGCGCAGCGGCGTCAGGGCCATGAGAAAGCCCATATTGATCCCGATCCCATTCCGGGTCGGCACCCGCATGTATTCGGCGAAACTCTCCCAGCCCCAGCCAACGCCCTTGGACAGCACGTCGTAGGACATGCCCTCGACGTTGACCAGATCCCAGGCCAGGGCCTCGTGCTGCTGCGGCCGGCACGGGGCAAGGCCAACGCCGCAGTTGCCCATCACCACACTGGTCACACCGTGCCAGGCCGAACAGCTGATCTGGGGGTCCCAACAGATCTGGGCGTCGTAGTGGGTGTGAGGGTCGATAAAGCCGGGAGCGACCATCAGCCCGTCGGCGTCAATGGTCTGGGCTGCTCCGTCGAGATGGTCTCCAAGCTCCACAATCCGACCGTCCGTAACGGCGACATCGGCCCGGAACTGCTGAGCGCCGGTGCCGTCAATCACCGTACCGTTTTGAATCACGAGGTCATATGCCATGGCTGCCTCCGTATTGTGTCCGCGTCTCCTATGCAATAGAGAACACCGGACCGCATTGTCAAGGAAAAACGGGGGATGTGCGGGGGCGGGTTTGAAACCCGCCCCTCCGTTGAGACCGGGCCGCGGGATGTGCTATGGCAGCGGTCACACCACACGCGCAGACACAGGGAGGGCAGCAACCATGAAGTTTGGCATCCATTTCTCGCTGGGCGTCGGCATGCGGCCGAGCGCGGCCGATTATATCCGCATTGCCCAGAGGGCTGAGGAACTCGGCTATCACTCGGCCTGGCTGGGCGATCATATTGTTATTCCGGAAAAGATCGAATCGGCCTACCCGTATACCCCGGACGGCTCGGCCAGCTTTCCCCGCCGCCTGCCGTTTCCCGACCCCTTCGTGCTGTTGGCCGGCATTGCCGCCAGTACGCAGACCATTCAGATCGGCACCAGTGTGATTGTGGTCCCCTACCGCAACCCGCTGCACGTCGCCAAAGCCGTGGCGACCCTCGACATGGTCGCCAACGGCCGCTTTCAGTTCGGGGTCGGGGTGGGCTGGCTGGCCGAAGAATTCGAGGCCCTGGGAGAGACCTTCTCCGAGCGCGGCAGCCGCACCCGCGAATACCTGCGGCTGATGAAAGCCATCTGGACCGACGAGGCGGCCAGCTTCGAGGGCCGGTATTTCTCCTTTCCCGACCTGTACGCCCAGCCGCTGCCGGTCCAGAAACCGCACCCGCCAATAATTTTTGGCGGCGAAAGCCTGCCCGCCCTCAAACGCGTGGCCGACCTGGGCGAGGGCTGGCAGCCGGGTCCGATTCCGCTTGACGCGCTGCGAGAGCGGACCGAGCGGCTCAGAGCCCTGATGGCCGAACGCGGCCGGGATTTTTCTCAACTGGCCTTCTCGATGATGGCCGATGGCCGGGATTTGAAGGACAATCCGGACAGGCTGTCACAGCTGGAAGAGATCGGCGTTCAGGAACTGGTCTTGTCCATGGCCGATGTGGATACGGAAAAAACCCTGGCCAGGCTGGAAGACAACGCCCGGGCCTTCCTGTCCTAGGCTGTTTCACGATTCCGTAGAGCCGTCCGGCCCCTGCCGTCATTCCGGCGCAAGCCGGAATCCAGGCTCCCAGACCCCGGCCTCTGGATGCCGGATCACGTCCGGCATGACGGGAGCGTCGCGGCGACCGGTCTACCAGCGTTTCTGGCCGCGCGGGGCAAAGTGCCGAATCGCGCCGGTGGCCAGCCGCGCCGCCCGCGACGCCTGGGGCTGGGTATACTGACGCACGGTCAGCGGACCCGGCTCAAAGCCGCGCACCATCTTGCGCGGGATTGCGGCGTCGAGGCTGCGCTCGATAGCCCGGACATAGCTCAGCTCGTCCAGGCAGGCCAGCGAGATGGCGTCGCCCTGGGCCTCGGCGCGGGCGGTCCGCCCGATCCGGTGGATGTAGTCGTCGGCGACCTGCGGCACATCGAAGTTGATGACGTGCGAAATGCCCTGCACGTCCAGACCGCGGGCCGCCACATCGGTAGCCACCAGCACGTCAATCTGCCCGGTCCGAAAGCCGTCCAGGGCGCGCGTCCGCAGCCGCTGGCTCTTGTCCCCGTGCAGGGCTTCAACCTGACGGCCGGTCTGGCTCAGCCGGCGGGCCAGCCAGTCGGCCCGGCTCTTGGTCCGGGTAAAGACCAGCACGTGCCGTAGCTGTCCCCGCTGCAGCAGATAGTGGAGCAGGCGGCCCTTCTGTTCGGCCTCGACCAGATACAGCACCTGGCGCACGCTCGAAACCGGCGTGGCTCTGGGTCCGACATCAATCACAACCGGAGACTGCATGACATCGTGGGCCAGGCGCTCGATCTCAGCCGGCATGGTGGCCGAGAACAGCAGGGTCTGGCGTTCAGGTGGCAGGGCGTTCAGGATACGCCGCACATCGGGCAAGAACCCCATGTCGAGCATCCGGTCGGCCTCGTCGAGCACGACCGCGCTCAGGGCGTGGAAGCTCAGGTTGCCCCGCTGCATGTGGTCGAGCAGCCGGCCAGGGGTGGCGATCAACAGGTCTACGCCGCGCTCCAGCTGTTCGATCTGGGGGCCGAGTCCCACCCCACCGAACACCACCGTCGAGCGTAGCTGGAGGTATTTGCCATATTTGAGGGCGCTCTTGCCGAGCTGAGCGGCCAGCTCGCGGGTCGGGCTGAGGACCAGCGCCCGTAAGCGGGGACCTGTGGCATAGGCCAGCTCGTGCAGGATGGGCAGCAGAAAACCGGCGGTTTTTCCGGTCCCGGTTTGCGCGCAGGCGAGCAAGTCTTTACCGTCCAGCACGACCGGGATAGCCTCACTCTGGACTGGCGTGGGGACCGTATAGTGAACGTCATCGAGGGCACGGAGCAATTCGGATCTGAGTCCGAGTTCGGGAAATGTCGTCAAACACGTTTCTCCTTTGGACCCTTATCTTAGCTGACCGGCCGGTCAGACGCCAGTCGCACGGAGTTGCCGGTATCAGGGCCGGCGACTCTCTTGACTTGATACGGTTGGGACGACCATAGTGGCCCGTGTTCCGGCACAGGAGGAGCAGCATGTACCAGGGCTACAAATTCATTGACAGCGATTCGCACATCCTCGAACCGGCCGACATGTTTGAGCGCTATCTTGAGGCGCCGTTTCGTTCCGAAATGCCGCACGCGTGGGTCGATTATCAGGGCCAGCCGCTCGGCTTTGGTATTTCGGTGACCATTCCGGCGACCGACAGCGACCAAGACTATGTCATGCCGTTTGGCCGCGACCCCATGCCCGACGGCGAGCTGACCCTGGGCGACGCGGGCACACGCATTGTCATGCCCGAGCACAACGACGCCTATGCCGGCTTTGCCCGCAGAGGCTTTCCGCCTGAGCTGTACAAGCTGGCCCTGGAGCGCACCGGCATTGATTATATGGTCGTCTATCCGACCGTCGGCCTGTACGTGACTGCGGTTCCTCAGCTCAAAGCGGACACTGCCGCAGCCTACCGCCGGGCCTACAACAACTGGCTGCACGATTTCTGCACCGAGGCCGGCGGCCGGGTCGTTGGCGCGGCGTCCATCGACCTGCGCGACCCCGACGAAGCGATCCGAGAGGTGCGGCGCTGCGTCAAAGACTTTGGCTTCAAGGCGGTCCATATCAACCCCACCCCGGTCGGCGAATACCGGATGTACGACGCCGTGTATGACCGGCTGTGGAGTACCCTGGAGGACCTCGACGTGCCGCTGGCCATCCATGTCGGGGCGGGCAATGCCGCGGACGAGATGCTGTACTACTACCTGCCCCGGCTGCGCTCCATCCAGGGCACAATGGCCTTTACCATGGGCAATATGATTGCCAGCGCGGCGCTGATCATGGGCGGGGTGCTCGAACGCCATCCAAAGTTGCGCGTGGTGCACCTGGAATCCGGGGCGGGCTGGGTCGCGTTTTGGATCGACCGCATGGACGCCGGCGTGCAGGGCGGTTTCCGTGACCTGGAAAATCCGGGTCTCAAGCTGCACCCCATCGACTACTTCCAGCGCCAGTGTTACATCGCGGCCGACCAGGATGACCCCGGCATCAAGCAGGTCATTGAGGTGATGGGCGACGACAATATCGTGACCGCGACCGACTTTGGTCATCCCGAGGGACGAAAATATGCCGGCGCAGCCGAGGAACTGCTCGGCCTGCCGGGGGTGTCCGAAGACAGCAAGCGCAAGATCATGTGGGATAACGCCCTGCGGCTGTATCCGCTCGAAGCGGCCTGAACGGGGTCTCCGAGATAAGAGGAGAAGGATCTCTCCTCGACCTCACCATCAAAACCACCCGGCTCAGCGTGCCGCGGCCTTGAGCCGGGGCATGATCTGTTTGGCAAACAGCTCCTGGGTCTTGAGCGCCTTCCACAGCTCCGTTCCGCCGTAGTGGCTCATGATGATGAGTTCATGGAAGCGGAACTCTTCCCACAGGTCGAGCAGCTGCTGGCCGACCTGCTGCGGGGTGCCGACGTACACAATGCCGGCTTCGATCAGCTCTTGATATGACAGCTCCCGCAGCCGCGGAAAATCCTCCGCAGCATAAAAGGCATAGCCCGCATCAATCAGGCGTTGTTTGTCTTGCGGACTGTGGTGGGCCAGCGAATCCATGGGTGAGACGTTGAACTTCACAAAGTTTCGCACAACCGGTTCCGCTTCACGGTGCGCCCGGTCCTCGTCCTCGTCGAGGTAAATCGCCTTCACATAGCCGAGGCACGGCGTCGTGCCAGCCGCCTTGCAGGCGTTCAGATAGAAGGCCGCCGGTTCCTTGAAGACAAAAGACGGCGCCGGTCCGCCGACGGTCACGCCCCAGCCGCTGTCGGCCGCGCGCTGAAACCATTTTGTGCTGGTCCCGAGCTGGAAGATTTTCGGGTGCGGTTGCTGGAGCGGTTTAGGGACCACGGACAGATCCCTGACGGTGTAATACCTGCCGTCGTAGGAGAACCTGTCCTGGGTCCAGGCCAGGAGCAGGATGTCGAGCGCTTCGACGTAACGTTCCTGATTTTCCTCCAGCCTGATATTGGCCGGCTCGTTCAGCCAGGCATGGCCGCGCCCGACTCCACACTCGAGCCGTCCGTGCGTCAGGATGTCGGCCTGGGCGATCTCGCCGGCCAGCACCATCGGATTATGCAGCGGCAGGGTATGACACAGGGTCCGAAAGCGCAGCCGGCGGGTCCGCTGAGCCAGGCTGCAAAACAGCGCCAGCGGATTGGGATTAATGGCAAACTGCTCAAAAAACGGATGTTCAAGAGCCGTAAACAGATCGAATCCACGCTCGTCGGCGTGCTCGCCGAGTCGCAGCACGTCGTATATCATCTCCGCATGGTCCCTGCCCGGTGGGCACTGAATCTCGGTGTAGGTCCCAAAACGCAGGGGCGGGGTCATCGGAACTCCTTGTGACCGGCAGAGCGAAGGCGTGGCTGAGCTTAGTCAAAAATGTCGAGCGGCAAAAAGGCCGACACCACAAAGTTCGGCACATCCACCACCTCGCTGATCTTCAGATCGACCGCCACACTGCAAATGGCGTAGGCCTGCTGGCGGGTATAGCCGTACTCGGCCATCAGATGATCGATCATGTTCAGCAGCGCGTTCCTGGCCGCCAGGCTGGCGTCCTCGGCCCGGGCCTGGCCGTCACGGGTCGTACACTGGCCGGTGGTGGCAAAAAAGCGCCGGGGTGCGGCCATCTCGGGCGTGGTGAAGTACTCGCTGCGGGAGAACTGCACATCGTTGATCTGACGCTCGGCCGCGACCTGTTTGAGCAGGCTGAAAGAACAGTAACAGGTCGCCGCCATTTCCACCGCCGTGCCGCAACACTCGCCGTCGCCCTGGGCAAAATGCGCGTCGCCAACCGAAAACAGGCCACCGGGCACGTAGACGGGAATCCGCAGCAGCGTGCCTGCGGTCAGCTGCTTGATATCGACGTTGCCGCCGGTCTCGTGGGGCGCGATCGTCCGCATGGCGCGGCCGGCCAGCCCGCCATCAGCCGGAATCGCACCGGCCGTTTCGGGCAGCAGCACCATTCCGCCGCGACCGGCCAGCTCGGTCTCGCGGCTGTTGATACGCTCCAGCAGCTCGTGCGAGGGCGCAACACCCATCACCCCCATGAACGGTGCGCCCGGGATGCGGACTCGGGGCAGATCCTCAGACGTGGCCGCGCCGTCGGCAATCGTCCAGCGCACGATATGGGGTTCGGGAAACACATCGCGCAGAAACCCAAAGCCCACCGCCTGGACGGTGAAGCCGAAGGGCTGCGGCTCAATGTCCCGGATCGTCACCTCAAGCAAATCGCCGGGCTCGGCGCCGCTGATATAGACCGGCCCGGTCAGCGGATGAACCACATTCAGGTCGATCCTGCCCACATCTTCGGTCCCTGAGTCGGGCTGTAGCTGGCCATCAAAGGCGTCGCGGGTTTCCAGGCCAACCACCTGACCGGGCTCAACCGTGGCCACCGGCGGAATGTCGGGGTGCCAGCGGTTATGGCCGGTGTGGGGCTCCTGACTGAGCGATTTGGTCCGGTCAATCGCAATATAGACATCGGCTGTTGGGGCCATACGCTCTCCCCCTTTGGCTAAAGAGTAAACGTGTCAACATGTTCATGTGGCTGGAGGACACGTTTACTCTTTTTGGAATGTCTTGCCTTCTTAGCCCGCTTTGGCGGCCAAGGATAGGCCGCCGTTCGTCTTGCCCTTCCGGCCCGAGTTGATATACACCAGCCCCAGCAAAAGAGTAAACGTGTCAACATGTTCATGTGGTTTTACTCTTTTTGGCAGGAGGGACTATGAAGCCACTCGAACATCTGCGCGTCCTCGACCTGACCCGTTTTCTGGCCGGTCCGTACTGCACCCTGTTGCTGGGCGGCTTGGGCGCCGAGGTCATAAAAGTCGAACCCCCGGGCAAGGGTGAAGGCCACCGCGACCGTCCGCCCTACGCCGGTCCTCGGGGCGCCAGCCTGAGCAAGCAGACCGAGGACGACATCGGCCTGATGGTCCTGCATCGGGCCCGTAATAAAAAGAGCGTGACGCTCAACCTGCGTTCGGCTCAGGGCGTCGAGCTGTTCAAGCAGCTGTGCCGCAAGGCCGATGTCGTGGTCGAGAATTACTCGCCCGGCACCCTGGACAAGATGGGCCTGAGCTTTGCCAGCCTGCGGGAGGTCAACCCGCGGCTCATTGTGTGCTCCATCTCGGGTTTTGGTCAGACCGGCCCGTACAGCGAATGGCGGGCCTACGATCCGATCATTCAGGCCATGGGCGGGATTAACAGCGTGACCGGTTTTCCCGACCGCCAGCCGGTCCGCTGCGGGGCGGCCATCAGCGATACCACAGCGCCCCTGTTCGGGGTCATCGGCATCCTGTCAGCCCTCCAGCAACGTGACAAAACCGGCCGCGGCGAGTGGGTCGATATCTCGATGCAGGACGGGACTTTCTTCTTCCTGCCCGAGCTGGTCGAGTACCTGAACGCCGGGGAAATTCCGGTCCGGCGCGGCAACTCGCACATCGGCGGGGCGCCGTTCAACGTCTACGACGCCTCGGACGGCCACGTGTCGGTGTGCGCCGTCACCGCCCGTGGCTGGGAGAACTGTCTGCGGGCCATCGGCCGGGAAGACCTCAAGGACGACCCCCGCTATTCCCACCTGTCGAACCGGGTCAAAAACCGCGCCGAGGTTGACCAGCTCATGCAGGACTGGATGGCTCAGCATACGGTGGCCGAGGCGGTCCAAATCCTGCAAGCGCACGAGGTGCCCTCCAGCCCGGTGCTGGATCCCCAACAGCTCCTGGAAGACGAACATCTGGCCGCCCGAGGCATGGTCGTGCCCCTGTCGCATCCGACCCACGGCCCGATGCCGGGCGTCAAGGGCTTTGGCATGCCGATCACGTTTGTCGAAAACCCGGTGCAGTTCGACCAGCCGGCGCCGGAACTGGGCGCGCATAACGCCGAGGTATACGGCCAGCTGCTGGGTCTGGCCGACGCCCGGCTGCAAGCGCTGAAAGACCAAGGGGTTATTTGAGAAAGGAGTCTCACCATGGGTTTGTTCCGACTCTACACCGGTGCCGACGGTCAGTCGCACTTTGAAGACCAGAGTCTGGCCTCACACCCCGAGCTGACCGAGGCGCAAAACGCTTCGCGCATCTTTTTTGCCGAGATGGCCCCCGGCCGGTTCATCGACTGGCACCCGGCGCCCCGTCGGCAGTATGTCATCATTCTGTCCGGCGAGCTGGAGATCGGCCTGGGCGACGGCACCACGCGCCGCTTCGGTCCGGGCGACGCGCGCCTGGTTGAGGACACGACCGGCCAGGGCCACACCACGCGGGCGGTGAGCGACACCCCGGTCGTGACTGCGGTCGTGCCCCTGGGTGATTAGCCAGGCATGAGACCCAGCCTGACCGATATCCGCGCTGCCGCCGACCGCATCCGTCGCCATATCCACCGCACGCCGGTTCTCAGCTGTGCCGGCGTCGACCGGATTGTCGGCGCCCGGCTGTTCTTCAAGTGCGAGAATTTCCAGAAAGTGGGCGCGTTCAAGATTCGCGGGGCGACCAACGCGGTCCTGTCGCTCAATGAGCGGGCCGCAGCCGCCGGCGTCGCCACCCACTCCTCCGGCAACCACGCTGCGGCCCTGGCCCTGGCCGCCCGACTGCGGGGGGTGCCCGCCTATGTGGTCATGCCCGACACTGCTCCGCAGGTGAAAAAGGAGGCGGTCGCCGGCTATGGGGCGCAGATCACGTTTTGTGCTCCGACGCTTGAGGCCCGGGAAGCCGGGCTGGCCCGGATCGTGGCCGAAACCGGCGCGGTGTTTATTCCGCCGTATAACGACGAACGCATTATCGCCGGACAGGCGACCGCAGCCCTGGAACTGCTCGCAGACATACCCGACCTCGACCTGATTCTGACCCCGGTCGGCGGGGGCGGTCTGGTCAGCGGAACGGCGCTGACAGTCCGCAGCCTGTCCCCACCTACCCGGGTGATCGCCGCCGAACCCAGGGGCGCGGACGACGCCTACCGGTCGTTCCGGGCCGGCCACATCATTCCGTCGGTCAATCCCCAGACCATTGCCGACGGGCTGTTGACCTCGCTGGGCGACAAGACCTTTGCCATCATTCGGGACTGTGTGGACGATATTGTGACCGTCGAGGAGGCCGACATCGTCCGGGCCATGCGGCTGATCTGGGAGCGGATGAAAATCATCGTCGAGCCCTCGGCTGCGGTCCCGCTTGGCGCGCTGCTGGGCCGGTCGGTCGGGGTGCGGGGCAAGCGGGTGGCGATTATCTTGTCGGGCGGCAATGTCGATCTGGCCCGCCTGCCCTTTTCGTGAGCGCTGCGACTAGGGCCTCAGACGCGGGTTGGTTACACTACAGACAGCCGTTGTCACCGCAGGAGAAGACGCTCATGCTACTCTTCCACAATCTGCCAGTGAGGAAGACGCGATGATGAAGCTGGTGCGGCGTTTGGCTTCTCACTTGATCCCCTCCCCTCTTACGATGGTTGCAGGGTTACTGCTGGCAACCTTTGGCATGGCCTGTCTGGACGGGCAGGATGCCCCCGAGCCAAATGACGGCGGAAGGGGAATGCATACGCCGCACCCGGCAACGGCGCAGGAAGAAGGCCACGAGGACCCCGGGGTTTCCGACGACCACGTCCTTTTTGGTCAATCTGCCGCGTTCACCGGGCCTGCCCGGGAATTGGGCAAGGCGATGCGCCTGGGAATTGAGGCGGCATTCCACGAGGCCAATCAGGCAGGAGGCGTCCATGGCCGCGAACTGAAGCTCAGGGCGTTGGATGACGGCTATGAAAGCGACTTTGCCGCTTCCAACACGCAACGGTTGATTGAGAATGAAAGGGTATTCGCGCTGATCGGAGCGGTGGGCACACCCACGGCCCGCGCTGCATCACCGCTGGCCCAGGCTGCCGGGGTGCCCTTCCTGGCTCCGTTCACGGGGGCCGAGTTCTTGCGCGACCGCGAGTTGGACAATGTGCTCAACGTCCGGGCCTCGTACTACCAGGAAACCGAGGAGATGGTGGCGCGTCTCACCGAGGACCTGGAGATCACCCGCGTTGCCGTCTTCTACCAGGATGATTCCTTCGGCTTGAATGGACTGGAGGGCACACGATTGGCACTGGAGCGCCGGGGCCTGGAGCCGGTAGCGGCCTCGCACTACCCACGCAATACCCGTGCCGTGAAGGGAGCAGCGCTCAAAATCACCGCGGCCAATCCGGAAGCGGTGATCCTGATTGGCTCCTACAAGCCGGTGGTCAAGACCATAGAATTGGTGCGGCGGGAGCTGGACCCGGTGTTCATGACGGTCTCCTTCGTGGGGAGCAACGCTTTGGCGAACGAGTTGGGGCCCGACGGGGCCGGCGTGTACGTTACGCGAAAACATCCCCGTGGTAGCTCGATACCACAGCGCCCTCTCCGAGTACGCCCCCCAGGCGGAGCCCGGCTTCGTTTCGCTGGAAGGGTATCTGGCCGGACGCCTGGCCGTCGCCGGCCTCAAAGCCTGCGGCCCCGACCTGAGTCGAGAGTGCCTTCTCCACGCGGTGCGAGATGCCGGCACCATTGAAATCGACGGCATGCAGCTCAAGTACGGGCCGGACGATAACCAGGGCTCCGACGCCGTGTTCTTGACCGTGATTGCTACGGACGGCAACTACCACAGGGTCGAAAAACTCAGAGGCTCGTACTAAAGACCTCTCAAACGGCACCTGCGGAGAACCTCAAGATGTCCCTGGAAGGCTTCTCGCTCCAAGCGATAGCGGATCTGTTCGGATTCGGTGAGCACACGCATGAACTGCACCAATCGCTGTTGACTCTCGGGATGCTCATCATCGTTGCCAAGTTGGCCGAGGGCGTTTTTCGCAGGCTGCGGTTGAACTCCATCATCGCCTATGCGGCGACAGGGATGTTCCTTGGGCCGGTCCTGGAACTGACCGGCGTCTGGTGGATTGAGCCTTCGCTGCACCTCGAGCTGGTTTTGGCTCTGGGTGTGTTCATTTTTTTCTTCCTCATCGGCCTGGACGAAGTGGATATCTCCAGTTTCATGTCGTCCCTCAGAGGCCATTACTTCCTCGCGGCCGTACTGTCCGTGATCGTGTCACTCAGTATTTCGATGCTGGTCACCACCGATGTCGTTTTCGATTTCGGACTGAAACTGAATTTCACCGAGTCGCTGGCCTTGGCCGGCGTGCTGTCGATGACCAGTCTGGGCATCGTGGCCAAAGTGCTGACGGACGGCGGGTATCTGAAACAGCCGGTTGGACTGCAAATTTTCACGGTGGTGATCATCGCCGAGTTGATTACCCTTCTGCTGATCGGCTTCAGCATCGGCGAACACGCCCACCAGGTTTCGCCTGTCGGCATACTGATTTTGCTGGGCAAGGTTGCCGGTTTTTCGGTGGTAACCTGGGTCTTGTCGTCGCGGGTGCTGCCGCCGGTGGTAGCGCTGTTGCAGCGGGTGATCCAGGTGCCGCAACTCTCCCTGGGTTTGCTGCTCGGCATGCTCTTCCTGATAGTGTACGGCGCGGAAGCGGTGGGACTCCACGGCTCACTGGGCGCTCTACTGTTCGGGGCGTCGCTGTCGAACCTGCCCTACCAAGTGCAGCGGGAGATCATCCCGGGGATTCGCAGCGTGGCCGAGGGATTTTTCGTGCCCCTCTTCTTTGCTTCCGCCGGATTGAGCTTCAGCTTCACCTTCGTAACCTTGCCGCTGGAGGCCATGGCGGGGTTGGCGCTGATCCCATTGCTCGGCAACTTCACCGGCGCTTTCA
>JAGWBB010000042.1:0-37060 GCA_021296095.1 Desulfurellaceae bacterium
GACCCGAGCAGGTCATGCATGTCGGCGATTCGCTGCTGCACGATATTGTCGGTGCCCAGGCGGTCGGGATTCACGGCGTGTGGCTGAACCGCAAACGCCTCGCCGTCGCCGACCTGCCGGCCCAGCTTCAACACCAGCTCGGGGATACTCGAGCAGAATATGAGATTAGCAGCCTGACCGAGCTGCACGCCTGTATCGACCGGCTCATGGAGATCGCCCCCGGCTGAGCCGCACAGCTTGCCTCGGGCCGGACGGTTCGGCTATGAGGAGTCAGAGACACCACCATGGATAAAAACGCCTACGACATTCTCCTGTTCAACTACTACCGCGAGGCCGAGCTGCGCGGCGCCGACCTCATTCTGCGCTTGATCAACCGCATGGACGACCCCCGTCTACAAGAAAAACTCTCCCGGCATCTGGCCGACGAAACCAAGCACGCCTGGCTGTGGACCGAACGGATTCGGGCCCTGGGTGGCATCCCGGTCCGTATTGACAACGGCTATCATCGTCATCTGCGCCGCAAGATCGGCCTGCCCTCAAAGCTACTCGACCTGCTCGCCCTGACCTATGTGGTCGAAGAGCGCTCGCGCAAGCGCTACGAAGAGCACGCCGCCCGGCCCGAGGTAGACACCGCCACCCGCAAAGTCCTTGACGAACTTCAGGAGGATGAAGAGCGCCACCTCAGCTGGGTGTCTGAGAAACTGACCCGGATGGCCGAACACGAGAGCCAGGACAGAGTCACGGCCGTCCTTGAGCGCTATCGAACACTCGAAGCAGAGGTGTTTGCCGAGATGGTGGCGGACGAGCAGCGGGCCTTGCAGAAGATAACGGAAGACGTGGACTGAGGCGTCAGTTAGAGTTTCTTTTTCTTCTTCGACACGTAATCGACCAGCAGATACTCTCCCAGGCTGTCGGGCCGGGTATAAAACGCCCGGCCCCGGTTGAGCTGGGTCATTTTTTCGACAAAGGCCCGCAGGCTGGGGCTATCGTCGAGCATGAACGTATTAATCGTCACCCCGCGCTGGGTGGCCCGCTCGACCTCTCTGAGCGTTTCCTGGGCGGCCCGCATGCTGATCCCGCCAAACGACAAGGGCCACTCACAGTACAGCCGACCATGAGAAAAATAGGCCGTCGGCTGTCCGTCGGTCACCACAATAATCTGGCGGTTCTGGCTCGGATGGCGGTGAATCAGGTCTGAGGCCAGGCGAATGCCGTCCTGCAGATTGGTGAACGGATCGCCCATATTCCAGCTGGCCTCGGGCAGATCCTTGACCTTCAGCTCAACCGCCCGGGTAAAGAAGCCGACGATGGCAAAGTAGTCGCGCGGATAGCGCGTCCGAATCAGGCTCTCCAGGGCCAGGGCGACTTTTTTGGCCGCAGCGAAGCGTCCCTCCCAGCTCATCGACCAACTCATATCGAGCAGCAGGACGGTCGAGGTGGTGGTCGCGTGGTCGGTTTCATACACCGTAAAATCGTCGGGCTGGATGCGCAGCGGCACCCCGCTGCCGTTACGCGTCAGCGACTTTTTGAGGGTGCCGATCAGATCGAGATGGAAGGGATCGCCGTAGGCGTAGGGCTTGGTCTCGTTGACCTTGATCTCGGCAATGCCGCGGTGGTCGGCGGCGTGGGCGCCGGAGCGATCCCGGAGCAGGGTGGCATAAATGTCCTGGAGCGCCAACTGGCCGATACGCCGAATGCCCTTGGGCGACAGCATCAAGCGCCCTTCGCGAGGGATGACAAACCCGGCCTCCTGCAACAGCGCCTGCATCTGTTGCAGGTTCTCGAAGTCTTGGAGTGCGCCCTGGCCGAGCATATCCTGGAGCATGCTGGGGTCGATTTTCTCGGGCTGACCCGACAGCAGGTTCTGCTCCATCTCCTGCAGCTGGGTCATCTCTTTCATCAGGTCGAGGGCCTCGTCATAGGTCAGCGACTGGGGACCGTTGAACAGATCGTTATAGCGCCGCTGAAAGTCCTCCAGAGAACGAATGTTCTCGAACTCCTGCATGAGTTCGTCAAACGCCTCTTGGGCGGCCTCGTCCTCGAACGGATAGCGACTGAGCTTCTCCATTTTATCGCTCATCCGCTGGGGCAGCCGGTCGAGAAACTCCTCGTTTTTCTCCAACTCGGGTTTCTGCGGACGGCGCTGCTGAAGCGTGTCACGCTCCTGGTTCAGGATCTGATTCAGCTTGTCCTGCATCTCGTCCAAGGACGAGTCCAGATTGGCCTGGCGGTAGCGCTCGCGCATCTGCTCACGCAGGTCGCGGACCAGGTCGTCCAAGCCCTTGAGCTTTTCGTCGTTCTCCCCCTCCACGCCCTGGCGCATGAGTTTGTCCATGGCTTGGCGCATGTCGTCGGTGGCCGACAGATGGTCGGCCAGCTCTTGGAAAACCTTGTCGGCAGACAGCTGGACCCGCTGACTCCCGTCCCAGGCGGTATAGCGTATGGTGATCATGCCGTGAGCCTGTGTTGAACCTAGCCAGAAGGTCGGGAGAATCCCGGGCCTGAGGGGCGGCTAGGCCCGGTAGGTAGCGCGCCCGCCTTCGCTCTCTTTATTGAGTTTCTGGTGCAGATGGAGGCCTTCGAGGATGAACTCGGTCGCCGCAGCAATCAGACTCGGCTGCGAATCCACCCCCAGGACCTTGAGACCATCGGCCAGCCCGGTGATCGTGTGTTGACCATCCAGGTAGTCCTCGGCCGCCATGCCATCCGAAATCTCGACGCCCCAGCCATTCTTGAAATGGTCCACGACCGAAGCCAGCCCTTCGACGCTCAGGTGTTGATCAAACACCTTTTGCACCGCTCGGCTGATCAGCCGCTCGATGATCTCGCCGTCTTTCTTCTCCTCGCCCGAGTACTCCAGCTCAATCTTGCCGGCGGTCGAGGGATACAGCGCGTGCAGGTCGCTGATCCTGGGCACCACGTCCGTCTCGCCGAGGCGCACAGCGCGTTTCTCGGCGTTGCTGAGCAGACTCTCAAAATTGTTGATCGTCACCCGGACGCTGACCCCCGAGGCCTGGTTGATCTCGCTCGAATTGCGCGCCTCCATGGTCAGCTGGGCCAGAATCTCCTTCATGAACTGCGGCACCTGAAACGCCCGTTCGCCGCGCGGAAAGATCGTGGCCTCTTGTTCCATGATCGAAATCTCATGGTCGAGCGAGCGCGGGTAATGGGTCCGGATTTGGACATCAAAGCGGTCTTTCAGCGGGGTAATGATCCGCCCCCGGCTGGTGTAGTCTTCCGGGTTAGCACTGGCCACAATCATCACATCGACCGGCAGGCGGATTTTGAAGCCCTTGATCTGAACGTCTTTCTCCTCCATCAGGTTGAACAGACCGACCTGGACTTTTTCGGTCAGGTCGGGCAGTTCATTGATGGCAAAGATACCGCGGTTGGTACGGGGAATGAGCCCGTAGTGGACGGTCTCTTCGTTGGACAGATAGCGCCCTTCGGCGACCTTGATCGGATCAACCTCGCCGATCAAGTCGGCCACCGCCACATCCGGGGTGGCCAGTTTTTCGGCGTAGCGTCCCTCGCGCTCCAGCCACGCGATCTCCACCTCGTCACCCCGCTCGGCCGCCAGCCGCCGACCCTGGGGCGAGATCGGGCCAAAAGGGTTCTCGGGAATCTCGGCGTCCCGAATGATCGGCACATAGGGGTCCAACAAGGAGATCAGGCCGCGAATGATCCGCGACTTGGCTTGGCCCCGTTCGCCCAGGAACACCATGTGATGGCCAGCCAGGACAGCGTTCTCAATATCTGGAATCACGCTGTCTTCATAGCCGATAATACCGGGCAGGATCTGCTCACCCGCCGCGAGCATACGCAGCAGATTGGTCCGCATCTCTTCCCGTACGGAAAGGACCTGGTAGCCTGCCGTTTTCAGGTCTCCAAGCGTCCGGGCTTCCTGACGTAGGGTTTCGCTGGGGTGTTGCACTGCGATCTTTACCTCTCCTCTGCGCTTTCGGTCTGGGGCTCTGGACGCAAGCCAGCGGGCGCACCGTCCGACGCCGGCACGCTCGTCTGGGTCGGCACCGTTTTATGGTCTACCCGCAGTCGGAGTTCTTTGCCGACCTTGAACAACAACACACGTTTGGCCGCCACTGGGACGACCATACCGGTGCGCGGATTGCGTCCCTCGCGAGCCGGGCGATCCTTAATGATAAAACTTCCAAATCCCCGGATTTCGATCCGTTCGCCCTGCACCAAAGCCTGCGTCATGCTATCAAACACCGCGTTGACCATGACCTCGACTTCACGCCGCGAGAAACGGGGATATTGCTCGGCTACTTCCTCGATAAGATCCCGCTTGGTCACCGCCCTGCCCCTCAGGCTTTCTGCCGGCCGTCCTTATCCTCAGCCTCATCCCGGTCCAGGCGTAATTCCTCGCCCAGAATATCCTCAAAGGAAAACCGCGCATCTTCCCGTTCCCGCTGCAAATAGGCCTCCATCTCGGCTCGTTCCTCGGTCCGCCGCAGGGCTTTAATACTCAGGCCCATCTTGTGTTCCCGGGCGTCAATGTGGATGACCTCAGCCTCGACCTCGGTCCCGACGTCAAACAGCGCCGACGGTTTCTCGACCCGTTCGGTCGACAGCTGAGAAATATGGACCAGTCCCTCAACCCCGTCTTCGACTTCGACAAACACACCGAAATCGGTCACGCTAGTGATCTTGCCGTTGATCCGCGTGCCAATTGGATGGCGTTCGGCCAGCGTCTGCCATGGGTCCGTTGCAGCCTGTTTAATGCCCAGCGAGACCCGCTCGTTTGCCACGTCCACCCCGAGGATGACCGCCTCCACCTCATCGCCCTTTTTGAACAGCTCCGAGGGGTGTTTGATCTTTTTTGTCCAGTGCAGATCAGAAATATGGGCCAAGCCGTCAATGCCGTCCTCAACCTCAACGAACACACCGAAATCGGTAATGCTCTTGACCTTGCCCGAAATATGGCTGCCGACCGGATGGTTCATCCGCACCAGCTCCCACGGATTGGGCGAAATCTGCTTGAGCCCCAGGGAGATGCGCCGGTGGTCAGGGTTAATGTCCAGGACAACGACATCGACCTCATCCCCGACCGACAGCAGCTTGGAGGGATGGGTGATGCGCTTGGTCCACGACATTTCGGACACGTGCAGCAAGCCCTCGACGCCGCTCTCCAACTCGACAAAGGCGCCGTAATCGGCCAAGCTGACGGCTTTTCCGTGCACGCGACCCTCCACCGTATAGCGCTCGGCAACGGTGAGCCAGGGATCAGGAATCAGCTGCTTGAGACCCAGCGAGACCCGCTCGCGCTTGGCATCGTACTTGAGGACCACGACCTTGACGGTCTCGCCGGTCTTGACCATTTCCGACGGATGGCCGACACGGCCCCACGACATATCGGTCACGTGCAACAGGCCGTCTATGCCACCGAGATCGACAAACGCCCCGTAGTCGGTGATATTCTTGACCGTCCCCTCCAGAATGACCCCCTCCTCAAGCAGCTTCAGCGTCTCTTCGCGCAGGGTCGCCCGTTCCTGCTCCAGAACCGTTCGGCGCGAGACCACCACATTGGCCCGTGAGCGATTAAACTTCAGGACCGCAAACTTCTCCCGGCGTCCGATGAAACGATCCAGATCCCGCACCGGCCGTAAATCGACGTGTGAGCCGGGCAAAAAGGCCGAGACCCCGATATCGACCTTGAGTCCGCCCTTGACCTTGCCGACGATGCTGCCCTCGATGGGCACATTATTGGTAAAGGCCTCCTCAATCTTGTGCCATACCCGAAACTCTTCGGCCTTGGCTCGAGACAGCACCACGCCTTCCTGCTCGGCGTCGGCCGAGTCAAAAAAGACCTCGACCTCATCGCCCTCACTTATAGTGACTTCCCCGTCCCGCGAGCGAAACTCGGCCACAGGGATCTGTCCCTCCGATTTATAGCCGATGTCGATCGTGACCACCTCGGGTCCGATGTTCACCACCCGCCCCTGGACGACTTCGCCGGGTTTGACCGTCTGCAAGCTCTGTTCAAACAGTTGGCTGAAATCTTCAGGTCCGCCGGCCGGCCCCTCTTCCTGTCCCTCTTCCTGACTCTCTTGGGGGGGGCTTTCCGGCTGAGCCAGGCTCTCAGTGGCGGTCTGCTCGTTTTGAGCCTGGGTTTGTTCGTGTTCGGTGTTGTGTTCCATGTGCGTGTGTACCCCCTGGGAAGCTGCCTGCTTCTCGCCTCTCCATACCCCCCTCTCCATCAGGTTGCAAGGGCTGCGCTCCGTGCTTTTTCCTTTTTGCATCGCCACTTGCATAGTTTTCTGCATACGTGGCGAGCGCGTCCACCACTTCTGCCAGGCTGAGGTCGGTGGTGTCAAGAATGACGGCATCGGTGGCTGGACGCAGCGGCGCGTGGCTGCGCCCCGTGTCCCGCTCGTCCCGTTCCTGCATAGCGCGGCGCGTCAGCGCCAGAGAAGTCGGGCGGCCCGTACGGCGGAGTTCTTGATGGCGCCGCCGGCTGCGTTCTTCGGCCGAGGCATCCAGGTAGACCTTGAGATCGGCCTCGGGAAAGACCACGGTTCCGATATCCCGACCCTCGACCACCACCCTTCCGCCACGGCCCAACTCGCGCTGGGCCGTCAGCAAACGCGCACGCACGAGCGGCTGGGCCGATACCCGGGAGGCCATCTGACTCACCTCGGGACGCCGAATCTGCTCTGTCACATCCCGTTGTCCCACAAACAGACGCTGGCCACCCGGAGCCGGCTCAAAGCGCACATCGAGGGTTTCACACACCGGTGCCAGGGCCGCGGCGTCCTCGGGGTCGAGCCCTTGCTCCCAGACCAGCAGGCCGACTGCCCGATACAGCGCTCCGGTATCAACATAGCGATAGCCCAGACGCTCGGCCAACAGGCGGCTGGCCGAGCTTTTGCCGGCTCCGGCCGGACCGTCGAGGGCGATGATCAGATCTTTTTTCATAGCCTTACCGGACGGCCCGGATATCAACACCGCTCAGTTCTTGCAACACCCGGTAGAAGCCCGGGAAGGAAATATCGACGCAGCTGGCCTGATCCAGGGCGAGCGGTCCGGCCGCCCGCAGACCGGCCACACTGAGCGCCATGGCGATGCGGTGGTCGCCCCCGCTGGAGACGCGTGCGGCTCGAAACGGCTGGGCCGATCCGGCCCGGCCCTCAATGACCAGCCCATCCGGCAGCTCGGTCACCCCAACGCCCAGGGCGTGGAGCGCGCCAGCAAGCATCTGGAGCCGGTCGCTCTCCTTGACCCGCAGCTCCTGAGCGCCGCGAATCACGGTCGTGCCCTCGGCACAGGCCGCAGCGACCGCAATGATCGGAAACTCGTCAATGGCCCGGACGACCAGATCGCCATCAATCCGGGTGCCGCGCAGCCGACTGGCGTGGACCACCACATCGCCTACCGGTTCACCCCCCGCCTCGCGCTCATTTTCAATGTGCAGCGCCGCGCCCATGGCTTGGAAAACATCAAGCACCCCGGTCCGGGTCGGATTGACCCCAACGCCGCACACGCGCAGGGCGGAGTGTGGCACGATCAGTCCCGCCCCAATGAAAAAAGCGGCCGACGACAGGTCGCCGGGGACCTCAAGCTCGCAGCCGCGCAGCCGCTGTCGGCCGGCGACCGAGACCGTCGTGTCCCGCACCTCGACCCGACCGCCAAACGTCCCCAGCAGGCGCTCGGTATGATCGCGGGAACGGACCGGCTCCCAGACCCGGGTTGTGCCCCGGGCCTGGAGACCAGCCAACAGAATGGCTGACTTGACCTGGGCGCTGGCCACCGGACTGCGGTAGTCTATCGCCCGCAGCGTCTGAGCCGGGCCAAGGCCGTGGATGTGCAGAGGCAGACGGTTCGTTCCGTCCTCACCCGTGATCTTCGCACCCATCTGGCACAGCGGATCAAGCACCCGACTCATTGGCCGGCGACGAAGCGACGCATCACCGTCAAGCCGGGAGGAAAAACTCCGGCCCGCCAAGACGCCGCACAACAGTCGGGCGGTCGTCCCCGAATTGCCGCAGGCGAGGGACTGTGACGGCGCCTGCAATCCGTCCCAGCCCCGACCCGTGACAAGCACCTCGGTGCCGTCATGCGCAATCTCGACCCCCAGTTCCTGGAAAGCACCGATTGTGCTGCGGTTATCCCCGCCCAGAGAACAGTTACGGATGCGGCTCTGGCCGTGGGCGACGGCAGCCAGAATGACCCCCCGATGGCTGATCGACTTGTCGCCGGGCAGGCTGATGTCTCCGCGCAGTCCGGCCGAGGCCGACGAGAGGGGATTGACGAGCAGGGCGTCGGTCATGACCGCTCCCGCAGGCGCGTCAGACGCTGGCGTTCGGTCCGGGCCGCAGCCATCATCTCGGCCAGGATCTTGCCATCAGCCCCGGCAATGGCCGCTTTGAAGTCGGCCAGGGCGGCCTCAAACTCGGTCACTGCGTCCAGCAGAGCCTGGCGATTCTCGAGGCAGATATCCCGCCACATCTCGACCGGACTGGCCGCCACCCGGCTCAGATCGTGGAAGGCGCTGCCCGCGTAGGCCAGGGCATCCACGTCGGCCAGCGGGTTGGCCAGCACGGCATTCATCACACTGAAGGCGATCACATGCGGCAGGTGACTGACCCGCGCCAGCACCCGGTCGTGGACCCGCATATCCATCTCCTCGACCCGCATGCCGACCGCCTGCCACAGCTCGCGGACCCGGGCCAGGGCAGCCGGATCGGTGCGGGGGGTCGGTGTCAGCACGCACAGCCGGTTCTCAAACAGCGAGGCAAAGGCCGCCCCCGCCCCGGCCTGCTCGGTTCCGGCAACCGGGTGCGCTCCGACACACGGCAGAGACGCCGGGAGCAGCTCCTCCAAGACCGTCACTACCTGTTCCTTGACGCTGCCCGCGTCGGTGACAATGCAGCCCGGCGGCAGATGGGGGATGAACTGCTCCAGCACCCGGCGGGTAGCGGCGACCGGTACGGCCAGCAGAAACAGGTCCGCCTCCCGGGCTGCCTCGGCCGGGTCAAAGGTATAGGCGTCAATACAGCCCCGCTCCAGCCCGAGCTTGAGGTTGGCCTCGGTCCGACCAAAGCCGACCACCTCGCCGACCAGACCGCGCTCGCGGACGGCCAGCCCCAGCGAGCCGCCGATCAGACCGACCCCGGCAATAATCAGACGATTGAACAGACAGGTCATTAGGCTTCCTTGACAATCCGCTCCAGCGCCTCAATAAAGCGCTCGTTCTCGGACGGTGTGCCGACGCTCACCCGGGCGTAGCCCGGATAGCCGTAGCCCTCCATCGGCCGGACAATAATCCCGGCCGGGAGCAGCTTCTGGGCAACCCCGGCTCCGATATTGACCAGCAGAAAGTTGGCCCAGCTCGGCGCGCACTCCACGCCCAGGCGGTCCAGCTCGGCGCGCAAATAGGCCAGGCCGTGCCTGTTGTTGTCCTGGGTGCGGCGAATATGCGCCTCATCGTCCAGGGCGGCCAAGGCCCCGACCTGGGCCAGGCTGTTGACGTTGAACGGCTGGCGAATACGGTTGAGAGCGTCGGTCAGCTGGGGCGAGGAGACGCCATAGCCGACCCGCAGCCCGGCCAAGCCGCAGATCTTGGAGAAGGTCCTCAGGGTCACGATGAGCCGCCCGTCGCTGTGATACTCGAGCGAGTTCGGGTAGGCCGGGTCATCCACAAACTCGAAATACGCCTCATCGACCACAACCAGCACATCCGACGGAATGCGCTTTAAGAACGCCTCCCACTCGTCGCGGGGATAGATCGTTCCGGTCGGATTGTTGGGATTGTCCAGAAAGACGATCCGGGTATCGGCAGTCACAGCCTCGGCCATAGCCGCCAAGTCAAACCGAAAACCCGTATGCGGCACCACGATGGTCCGTCCTCCGGCGGCTTTATTGACCAGATGGTAGATGGCAAAGGCGTGTTCACCGACCACGATGGATTCACCGATCCGGACAAAGGTCCGCACAATCATCTCGATCAGCTCGTTTGAACCGTTGCCGAGAATCAGACGCGAACGGTCAAGACCGAGCTTCTCGGACAGACGCTTTTTCAGATAAAACGCGTCGCCGTCGGGATACCGATTGAGGTCGGGCAGCGCGGCCGTAATCGCCGCAACCGCCCTGGGTGAGGGACCGAGCGGATTTTCGTTGGAGGCAATTTTGATCGAGTCGGTGATACCGTACTCGCGCTCGACCTCCTCGATCGGCTTACCGGGCTGATAGGGAGTCAGGGACAGAATCCATTCGGGAACATACTTGCTGATATCCATACGTCCTCACCAGGTAACGACCAGACGACGCGGCCCGACCCTCAGGCCGGGCTGGCCGGTCTGGCGGTCGCATACGAGCCCAGGATTCTGACCTGGACGCACAAGGGTTCAATCTCTTGGAGCGCCCGGGCCAGGGGGGGATCCGTGCGGTGGCCTTCCACGTCAATGAAAAACACATACTCCCAGGGTTTGCCTTTGAGCGGGCGCGACTCGATGCGCAGCATATTGATCGCGTTGTCGGCAAAAGGTTTGAGCGTCTGGTACAGGACGCCGGCCCGGTCCTTGACCGACACAAACAGTGCGGTTTTATCGTGGCCGGTCGGCTTTGAGGGCTGGGCATGGCCCAGGATGGCAAAGCGGGTGAAGTTGTCGGTCTGGTCCTGGATGTCGGCGGCCAGCACCCTAAGTTTATACTCCTCGCCGGCCAGGCGACTGGCAATGGCAGCGGTGCGGGTATCGCGGCTGGCCAGCTCGGCCGCCCGCGAGTTGCTGCTGGCCTCTTCAACCACCGCGCCCGGCAGGTGGGTGGCCAGCCAGCGCCGGCACTGGGCCAGAGCCTGCGGGTGGGCCAGGACTCGCTCTACCCGTCCCAGCCGCTGGGCACGACTCAGCAGACAGTGACGGATGGCCAGCGAGCGTTCGGCAATAATGGTCAGGGCCGACTCGACAAACAGATCGAGCGTGATATCGACCGCACCGCCGGTCGAATTTTCAATCGGCACGACCCCATAATCGGTGTGCTCGTGCTCGACCTCGGCAAACACCTCGGGAATCGTCGCCACCGGGACACACTCGGCCTGGGCGCCAAACTGTTCGCGAGCGGCCATATGGGTGTAGGACGCGGCCGGCCCCAGATAGGCAATCCTGGGCAGCTGTTCGAGGGCCCGCGAGGCGGAGATGATCTCGCGGTACACGGCCTGGACGGCACGGGTCGAGAGCGGCCCGCCGTTGAGGTCGGCCAGGCGGGCCATGACTTCATGTTCCCGGCTCGGCACATAGACCGCAGCCCGCTCGTTGTGCTTGGCCTGGCCGATGCGCTGGGCCAGTCGTGCCCGACGGTTGAGCAGGCGGACAATCTGGGCATCAAGCTGGTCAATTTTTTCGCGCAGGGGAGCGAGCGAGGCAGGGGGGCGTTTTTTCGGCACGGCTCGTTTTGTACTACGATTCGCGATCCGCGTCCATCGACGTCCGACCCGCTTGGCGGCCTCCCTCACGCACCGCAGCCGTGCCCATACGCCGGAATTTCTCGTAGCGTCGGGCCAACAGCTCGTCCAGCGGCAGGCCGACGACCTCGTCCAGATGCCGGGCGATGGCCCGTCCGACCGCAGCCATAGCCGCCTCCGGATGGCGGTGCGCGCCGCCCTGGGGCTCGGCCACGATCTCGTCAGTCACCCCCAGACGCAACAGGTCGGGGGCGGTAATCTTCATCGCCTCGGCCGCCCTGGCCACCCGCTCGGGGGTACGCTCGCCGTACAGAATGGCGGCGCAGCCCTCCGGGGTAATGACCGAATAACACGCGTTTTCCTGCATCAGCACCCGGTCACCGACTCCCAGAGCCAGGGCTCCGCCACTCCCTCCCTCGCCAATCACGACCACGATCACCGGCGTTCGCAGACCGGCCAGCTCACGGATATTGCGGGCAATGGCCTCGGCCTGGCCGCGCTCTTCGGCGCCCACCCCGGGGTAGGCGCCCTGGGTGTCGATAAAGGCCACCACCGGTCGCCCAAAGCGCTCCGCCAGCTGGAACAGACGCAGAGCTTTGCGATAGCCCTCGGGGCGCGGCATACCAAAATTGCGGTGGACCTTTTCCTGGACCGTTCGACCGCGCTGGTGACCGAGCACAACCAGGGGTCGTCCCTGGAAGCGGACCAGGCCGCCGACAATGGCCGGGTCATCGGCAAACGTCCGGTCGCCGTGGAGTTCGACAAACTCGGTTCCCAGGAACCGGAGATAATCCAGGGTATAGGGCCGGTCGGTGTGGCGTGAGAGCTGGATACGCTGCCAGGGCTGCAGGGCTGTATAGATCTCCGCCTCCTGGGCCTGCTGATATTCGGTCAGCTGGGCCAGCTCGGCCCGCTCCTCGGCCGAGCAGTCTTCTCGGCGTCCCAGCGCCTCAAGCCGCTTATCGATCTCGCTCAGCTCCTGCTCAAAATCCAGATAGGTCGTCTGCACAGCCGTCCCCTTATCAAATCTGGAAAAATCGCGCGACCATGGTCCAGATCCGATTAACCTGACCCGGTTCAAACCAGCACATCTCCGGCTCAGCGCGAAACCACGTCATCTGGCGTTTGGCCAGCCGCCGGGTGTGCTGAGCCATATCGGTTAGCGCCTCTTCCAGCCCACTCCGATTTTCGAGTACACGCCGCATCTGGGCATAGCCAATCGTCTGTAGAACGGGCAGGTCGGGACTATAACCCCGCTGCCACAGCCCGCGCAGCTCTTCCACCAACCCGCCCTGGACCATCTCCCGACAGCGCTGCCCGATCCGCTCGTACAGTCTGGCCCGGTCCGGCTTGAGTCCGATCATCAGGGTGTCAAAAGGCTGTTCTCGAAAACCGTGTCGCGCCTGCCACTGACTGAGCGGGGTGCCGCTGAGCAGCACCACCTCCAGGGCCCGGACGAGGCGCAGCGTGTCGTGCGGATGCAGACGAGCTGCGGCCGGGGGATCGAGCTGTTGCAGTCGGCGGTGCAGGAAGTCGCCGCCGACTTCGGCTTCCTGCTGCCGCAGGCGGGCGCGCAGCGCCGCATCGGCCGGCGGGCCGGCGCACAGCCCGCGCGTCAGCGCCCGGATGTAGAGTCCCGTCCCACCGACCACCACCACCCGTTTCCCGCGCCGCCGCATGTCATCAATAGCGGCCTGGGCCAAGCGCCGAAAACGCGCCACGTCAAAGCCGGCCTCGGGTTCGACCACATCGAGCAAATGGTGGCGGACGGCCCGCCGTTCGTGGGAAGTGGGTTTGGCGGTCCCGATATCGAGATAACGGTACACTTGGCGGGAGTCGGCGCTCACGATTTCGGCGTTACAGCGGCCGGCCAGCTCAACTCCCAGGGCGGTTTTTCCGCTGGCCGTCGGCCCGGCAATCACAACCAGCTGTGGCTTGCCCACGTTACACCGATGGCGGTTTGCGGTCGGCGCCAAAGACGCCATACTCGCGCAGCACCCGAGCGGTATGCGGAGCCAGACGCTGGTGCGCACACTGTTTGAGGTCTTCGACCGAGTCCAGATCAAAGCGAATGCTCGGCGCCTCGACGACGCGGCACGCAATCCCCTGACGGCGGGCGGCTTTCTGATGAGCGGCCAGGCTGGGGCCGCCAAAACACGGCTGCATGACCAGCGGCGGCACGCGCAGAAAGGCGTTGGTACCGTCCCCATACTTGCAGCGCACGAGCAGGATCTCGGGCCGACCGCTCAGTTGGGCGAACAGCCGGGCAATGTCTGGGGGCTGGATAAGCGGCAGATCGGACAGCAACACCAGGAGTGTTGTCGCCCCATGGCGGACACAGAAATCGCTGCCCAGTTCGGTCGCCCCGTTCAGCCCGCGCGGCCAGCCCTCGGCCACGGCCAAGGCTCCCAGCCCCCGGGCCAGGGTCAACAGGGACGGGTCGGAGCTGACCACCGCGACCCGATCAACCGCCGAGACCTGCAACACGCTCGACACCACATCGGTCAGCATCGCCCGCGACACGGCGCGACGGGCCGCCTCGGACAGCAGTGGCGACAGGCGGGTCTTGCCCTCGGCCAGCGCCTTGACCGGCACCAGTACAAAGTTCACAGCAGCCCCATAGTGGCGAAATTCTGCTTGCCGAACAAGGGCGTGTGGGCGTATAGTGGGGCGTTTTGAACTGCACGGGGAACGATGCTGACCACCCCATCGGGCAGAGATCATCGTTCCCCTTTGAAGGGAGCACGCATATGAGACAGGTAGCCATCGTCGGAGCCGGCATGACCCGTTTTGCCAAACACCTCGACCGGAGCATGAAAGACCTGACCCGCGAGGCGGTCGACGCCTGCCTGACCTCGTCCGGCGTCGACAAGAACAAGCTGGAAGCCGCAGCGGTCGGCAACGCCATGGCCGGCCTGCTGACCGGCCAGGAGTGCATCCGCGGCCAGGTCGTGCTGCGCGACATGGGTATCGGCGGCATTCCGGTCATCAATACCGAAAATGCCTGCGCCAGCGCGGGCACCGCCTTTCATCTGGCTTGGCTGTACGTAGCCTCCGGCCTGTACGACACCGTCCTGGCCGTTGGCATGGAAAAGCTCTTTCACCGCGACAAGAGCCGTTCGTTCGCCGCCCTGGGCAGCGCGATTGACGTAGAACTGATGGAACAAACGCTGGCCGACATGAACGAGGCCACGTCCGACGGCGCCGGCACCTCACGCAGCCTGTTCATGGACTTCTACGCCCAGCTGGCCCGCGACCATATGGACACCTACGGCACGACCGCCGAGCACTACGCCAAGATCGCGGCCAAGAACCACACCCACGGCAGCCTTAACCCCCACGCCCAGTTCCAAACGCCGCGCAGCCCCCAGGAGGTCCTGGACGCACCCCTGATCGCCGATCCGCTGACCCGCCTGATGTGCTCGCCGATCGGCGATGGCGCGGCCGCAGTCGTGTTGACCAGCGCCGACACCGCCCGACAGTACACCAGCCAGCCGGTCTATGTCAGAGCCTCGGCCGTGTGTTCGGGCCAGGACCACCAGCCGCACGAGCCCGGCATCAGCCAGCGGGCGGCCCAACTGGCTTATGAGGCGGCTGGCATCGGGCCGCAAGACCTGGACGTGGCCGAAATCCACGACGCCTCGGCTCCGGCCGAGCTGATGCTGTACGAAGAGCTGGGCCTGTGTCCGGCCGGGGACGGCGGCCGTCTCATTGACGAGGGGGTAACCGCCCTGGGTGGCCGTCTGCCCGTCAACCCCAGCGGCGGGCTGCTGGCCAAGGGCCATCCGGTCGGCGCCACCGGGGTGGCCCAGATCGCCGAAATCTTCTGGCAGCTGCGCGGCCAGGCCGACAAACGTCAGGTCGCCGGGGCCAAGGTCGGGCTGACCGAGAACGGCGGCGGCCTGCTGCGCGGCGAAGCCGCCGCGACGACCGTGCATATTCTGAGTGTGTAGTGCGTATTATCGCCGGTTCACGCGGCGGACTCCAGCTCAAGGCGCCCAAGGGCTACACCGTCCGGCCGACCGCCGACCAGGTCAGAGAGGCAATCTTCAACATTCTGGTCAGCCGCTTTACGCTCCACGGGGCAGCCGTCCTCGACCTGTTTGCCGGCACCGGCGCGCTGGGCCTCGAAGCCCTGAGTCGGGGGGCCGAGTCGGTCGTCTTTGTCGACCCCCACCCGGAAGCCCAGCGCACGATTCGGACCAACCTGCGGATCACCGGCTTTCGTCAGCGGGGCCGGGTGGTGCGCGCCTACGCCGCAACCGGGCTGAAAATCGTCGCCCAGCAGGGGCTGCGCTTCGATGGCGTCTTTGCTGACCCGCCCTACGCCGAGGGCTGGGTGGACAAAACCCTGCGAGCCCTGACCGGCGGCCGGCTGCTCAGCCCGGACGCCTGGGTCGTGGTCGAGCACGACCCGCACGAGAGCGGCGCCGAGACCTACGCCGGTTTGGTATTGACGGATCGCCGCCATTACGGCAAAACCGGGGTGTCCTTCTACCAGCGCCAAGACGAGGAGGCCGTGTGAAACGTCGGGGCATTTACCCAGGCTCTTTTGATCCGCCAACCTACGGACACATCGACATTGTCCGCCGCAGCTTGGAGATTGTTGACGAGGTGGTGGTGGCGGTGGTGTACAATCCGCAGAAGACGAACTATCTGTTCACGCCCGAGGAACGCCTCGACATGTTCCGCGAGGAATTTACAGAGATTGGCGACCGGGTGATCTACGATAGTTTTTATGGTCTACTGGTCGACTATGTCGAGAAAATGCAGGCCAGCATTGTCATTCGTGGCCTGCGGGCGGCGTCCGATTTCGAGTATGAATTTCAGATGGCACTGATGAACCGACACATGAAACCGAATATCGATACCCTCTTCCTGGCTACCGGGGCGGCCCATTTTTATACCGCCTCGCGCCTGGTCAAGGAAATCGCCAGCTTCGACGGGTCGGTCCAGGGCTTGGTCCCGGCCCACATCGAGCGGCGTCTGCGGGAAAAGCTGGCCGCAACCTCCTGAGCATTCTCAACCCCCATACACCACCATGATACAGCTCGCCGAACGTCTATCGCTCATCAAGCCGTCTCCCACCTTAGCCGTCACCGCCCAGGTTGCCGCCCTCGGCCGCCAGGGCATCAACGTGATTGATTTTGGCGCCGGAGAGCCCGACTTTGACACGCCCGACCATATCAAGGCAGCGGCCGTGGCCGCCATCCAACACGGCCAGACCAAGTACACCCCGGTCGGCGGGACCGCAGCCCTCAAAGAGGCGATCATCGCCAAACTGGAGCGGGATAACGGGCTCAGCTATGCCTTGTCGGAGGTGACCACCAACTCGGGCGGCAAACACACCCTGTTCAACGCCTTCCACGCCCTGTTCGGGCCGGGCGACGAGGTCCTGATTCCCACCCCCTACTGGGTCAGTTATTCGGACATGGTGATCCTGACCGGCGCGCGGCCCAAGCTCCTGCCGACGAGCGAGGAGACCGGTTTCAAGCTGACCGACGGCCAGCTCAGGGCGGCACTCGGTCCCGACACCAAGGCCCTGCTGCTCAACAGCCCCTCAAATCCGACCGGCGCGGCTTATACCGAGCACGAACTGGGTCAGCTGATCGAGGTGATCGAGCAGACCGATCTGCTCGTCATTTCGGACGATGTGTACGAGAAGTTTCTGTACGATGCGCCGCGCTGCGCCCAGATCCTGGCTCTCAAACCCGAGCTGCGCGACCGGGTGCTGCTGGTCAACTCGGTGTCCAAGACCTACGCCATGACCGGCTGGCGCCTGGGCTATGCCGCGGGCCCGGCCAACCTGATCAAAGCCCTGGAAACGCTCCAGAGCCAGAGCACCTCAAACCCCAGCTCAATCAGCCAGGCTGCGGCCGTGGCGGCGTTGACCGGGACCCAGGAGCCGGTCGGTGTGATGGCCGCCGAGTTTGCCAAACGCCGCAACTACATCGTCGACCGCCTGCGCGCCATTCCCGGCATCACCTGCACCCTGCCCGAGGGCGCCTTCTACGTCTTCCCCAACGTGTCCGGCTACTTTGGGGCAAGCGCCGGGGACACTCGCATCGAATCGGCAACCGACTTCGCCCTGTATCTGCTGGAAGAGGCGCGTGTCGCCCTGGTCGCCGGCGAGGGCTTTGGCGCGCCCAATAATGTCCGCATCTCGTACGCCACGTCGATGGCCAACCTGGAAAAAGGCATGGATCAGATCGAGGCCGCGCTCACGCGCCTGGAGCGGGCCTAGGGCCTCCTCAACCGGCGGCCGGCGGCCGCTCACCCGCCTCTCCCACCACCCCCAACTGCCGGAGCAGGGGCACAATCTCGCGGCCGAACCGGACCGTGTCGTCATAATACGACAGAAAACACATCAGCACGCCGTCGAGCCCCAGCTCGTACAGCCGCTTGAGCTTGAGGGCGACCTGTTCGGCCGTGCCGATAACCGGCAGGGCGCCCGCCCCCAGGGCAAACATCTCCAGGGTGAAATGATCGAACGAGCCGCTGCCGATGCCCAGCCCCCGGGCCCAGTTCTCGGTTGCCACGGGATCCATCTGGTCGAGAATCCGACGTTTTTCGTCTTCGGCCTCTTTTTCGGTCTCGCGCCATAAGACAAACGGGTAGCCCGCGCAGCGGACGCGACGCCTGTACCGGTCAGCCCGGACCTTGAAGTCCCGGGTCAGCTCCCCGGTCTCCTCGATAGACGACTGGCCGATAAACGCCCAGTCACACAGCCGGGCGACCAGCTCCTTGGCGTCTTCCGATACCCCGGCGTTGACGATGGGTGGGTGCGGTTTGCACCCCGGCTGCGGATTCACATAGCCGCCCGTAATCCGGTACCACGGCGAGTCGTAGTCAAACGTGCCCGGCTCCTCGGTCCACAGCCCTTTCAGAATCTCGATGAACGCGGCTGTCTTGGCGTAGCGCTGGTCGTGGGGCAACAGCTCAATACCCATCATGCCGAACTCTTCCCGGCTCCAGCCGCTGACAATATTGATGCCCCAACGTCCCCCGCCGATATGGTCCAGCGTCGCGCCCATTTTGGCCGCCACCAGGGGGTGAAAGACCGGCACGTGGACGGTCGAATAGACCTTCAGCCGGGTCGTCACCGCCAGCAGCGCGGCCGCCCAGGTCATGGTCTCCTGCGACAGACCCAGGTAGTTGGTTTCGCCTCCGAAACCGCGCCAGCGGCTGACCGGAAACAGAAAGTCAAAACCCGCCGCCTCGGCCGCCAGGGCAATCCGCTTATTCGATGCATACGGCCACTCGTCGGGGCCGGTCCGATAGGTGCTGATCGAATACGCGTTGCTACAGTTGGGCATGAAAATGCCGAGTTGAAGAGGCTCACGCTCGGTCTGCGTCACCGTCACCCTCCTTGTTCATTGCCGTTCCGTTCGTCACCTAGCCAGGAACTCATCCAGCGTCACCCCGGCCTGCCTGAGGATAGCCCTCAGCGTCCCTTCGGGCAGTTCGCCGGGATGGTTGGGAATGGTGGTATACAGACCAGTCGAAGGATTGAACCAGATTTCGTGGGAACAGGCGCTTGCCGATCTAAACGAAAACCCAAGGAGCTGAGTTTTGCGCTCACGCGTCCAGCCTTTCATCCATCTCCATCAATAATCTCTGCGTCTCCTCCCCCGAACGGCGCATGTCGATATCTACCCTGCTGACCGCTGGCGTCATACACACCGGCAGGATACACGGTAGGCATTGCAGCATCCCTCGTTACTCGGCGCAACTGTCCGTCAAACGATCGAGGCCAGCCTGCCAGGTTATCGCGTGGCCAACTATGTAGTGAAGTTCTATCAGGTCTATCATCTCACAGGCGTGTTCAAAGTTTCGCCGCCAATTGGCATCGAAGTGTCCGAAGCCGAGGTAGCCGAGCGCAAGCAGGTCGATACGTTCCTCATTGTTCAGTCCCTCAACTAGGCGATAAAGACGCCTGTAAGCTGGGGAATCCTCGCAAAGTTTCCAGATTTCATCTGCTATGAATTTCAGACCCCTGGTCTCAGCATGGACGGTGTCAAAAATATGCTTTTCGGTATCGGCGAGGAGATTGTAGGCGGCAATGAGTTCCTGAATTTTATCTCGCCCGATTACCAGCGCGGTCGCTGCGGCACCGATCTCGTCCGCAAATCCAGCAGAGCCGATGTAGCGAACTGGGTCGCTAACGAAACCGGTAGTGACCTTTTTTGCAAACTTGTGATCGGCAGTAACCAGCACTGATTCAGTCGCTTCCGCGCAAGCAAGATAGAGACAATCGTACACCGGATGATCGAGTTCCTGCGCGACTTCCGCCGCCCGCGCGATGAGCGTGCTGATGGGATACAAGGAGACAATCTCATCCAGACTCTGTATCTTGTCCAGATATGGTTGGGTATCAGAAATCTCGTTCTGGCGCGCTTTTTTCCAAATGGTGTTGGCAAACTCGGCCAGCAGCATATCGGGCGCGTAGAGTGTGAGACGATGGGCGAGCAACAGGCGTGCTTCCTCGAAAAACGGCTCCTGCACGAACCATTTGACGACGACGCTAGCGTCAACGGTCAGCTTCACCGCTCTCGGTCCTTGCGTAACAGTTCGACGCTATCTGTCTGCGCGGCCTTGGAAGTTGCGGCGGCGATTGCGGCGGTTCGCTGGCGAAAGTCGGCCATACGGACGCGCTGATCTGCTCGCTGCGTCAGTACGTACCGGACCTCGGCCTCCAGCGAACGCTGGTTTGCCTTGGCCTGAGCCTTCAACGTCTCGATCACGCCATCGTCGAGATTTCGGATCGTCAGGTTTCCCATTCGCCTTCCTCCTTTCATGATGTCATAATGCTAGCATTGTGACATCACTGAAACAAGCTTTTGTGGGAGCAACTGCCTCCAGAGCGAGCCGAGTTGCACGTCGCGCAGGGTTTTCGGATGTGCCGATCAGGCCATGTCGTCTATTCCAACCTCTCCAACTCACGAATCGACGGATTCCACGTCCAGCAGCCCTGCCAGGCTCGACAGATGCGCGGCGCGTTCGGTCCTTTGATCCGAACGGTTGCGTCATGAATGTCGCTCAGATTTTTGGTGCCGGTCGCATCGGGCAGAAAGGTCCGAAAGACATGCGTCAGGCTGCCGCTTGACCCGTCGCCTTCGAGTGTCACCACACCAAACCCGGGACAACTGCCCACGGCCGCGTGCTTGACGGTCACCGGGTGCGGGCCCCGGAAGGAGACGATGAGCTTTCGGCCATCGGGAGAAATATCCACCAGGTCCGGGGCCGGATCGTCGCTGAACTCATAGTCCTCGCCGTCCTGATTGACGAAGGGCGCCCCTTCGCCGACACACCACCCCGACCCGGTGAGATCCAGGCTGCTCACATGCGCCTCGGCCTGCTCTTCCAGCGTAGCGTCGGGATCGTTGATGATCTTGCCCATGTCGAACACTTCAGCATTATTTTGCACCCGATCAAACTGATACAGATACCGTCGGGTGGGCGAAATGGTCAGGCCGTGGGCGTCGCGACGGCTGGCCAGCGCCTCTTCGGAGGTGAGGCCCAGCGTTTTCTCTTCATAAAACTTGACGACCGGCGGCATATTGGGCGTGGTGTGGGGGCTTGCCCCATCGGGATAATCGAGCGGCAGACGATACATGATAAACACCGAGTCATCCGCGCCCGCAGCACTCGCCGAGACGCCCGCGTTCAGGTGCATGAAGCCGCCCCCTTCCGCGCCGCCACACCCGGCCCCGCTGATGACATCATTGGTATATTCGGCCACGATCGACATCGGTTCGGTCGTGACATCGACCACGAACAGCCCGCCACCGCCGAAGGTGACATACACGTGCTGGCTGGTGCTGCTGGGGATGGGACACACCACCACGTTATTGGGCCGGCCCGGCCCTTCCTTCAGCGCGCCGCTCGGCGTGTGCAGCGTCTGGAAGTTGGCATACGCCCCGCTCACCCGACCGGCCGGCAGGGTCGAATCGGCCCGCGCTGCCATGGCCGTCAGGTCCCGTCCCCCGACCAGATCGAGCGTAGCGGCTTTGTTGAAGGTGAAGGTGTCTGCGGCCTGGTCGTAATCGATGCGCTCCAACAGCTTGGCGCTAAGATTGGCCACGATCAATTTGGTGCCGTCCGGAGTCCAGAAGGACATATGGTTCGAGGGAGCCGAGCCTGCCGGGCCGGTCGTCCGGAAGAGGGCCTTGCCAAGCTTGGCCGCCTCGCGCGGGCTGCCCCGAATCGGCCTGCACAGCTTGAACCGTTCACCCGACAACGTACACTGCCCCTCCGCATCAATAATCCCGACCAGCCCGACGCCCGGACCAAAAAAATTCGCGTTCATGAAGCGATGCGACGGGTGGGGCAACATGCCGTGGAGCCGCTCGACATCCGCGCCAAGCTCCGACAGCGCGTAGGGAAAGACATCGGCCGCTTCGATCACAGTCGGCCCGAACAGCGGATGGTCTTCGTCATACGTTCCGGGCTGGGCGATCAGGATGTCGCGGCCGTCGTACACCAGAATGCGACCGCCAAAGGTGCCGGTGGGATTCTCGGCGCTGATATCGGCGCTGTTCGATTGATCGGACAGCCACACTTCCCACTCAATCGCCAGGGCATGACTGGCGCTCAACACACCCACCGCGATTAGGCCGGCAACGGTTTTCCACTTCATGTGCATATCCTCCTTTTCATCAGGGACATATTGCTGGGCACCTCTTTAGCCGTTCCTTCCCTTTCCCGCAACCGGGAATCCTGTAATACTGGCCGGCATGGCCGACGCCCCTGCCCTCGACAAAGAACGCCTGGTTTTCAGCGAGACCGGGCGGATTCCGCTCCACCTGATCTCCGGCTTTCTGGGCAGCGGCAAAACCACCCTGCTGAAGCGCCTGCTCGATCACTGCCTGGCCAGCGGCCTCAAACCCGCAGTCATGATGAACGAGTACGGCGAGGTCAATATCGACGGCGAGCTGCTGCGCGGCCAGGGTTTCAGCGTCCGCGAAATGAGCAACGGCTGTATCTGCTGCACCATCGGCGCGACCCTCGGCCTGGCCTTGCAGGAAGTCGCGGCACTGGGGCCGGATGTCATCTTCGTGGAGGCCACCGGCCTGGCCGACCCGATCGAGCTGATCGATCAGGCCACCAAAGAAGAGGCGCTGACCGTGGTCCGCCTGGCGTCGCTGATCGCCGTGCTGGACCCGGTGAACTTCGCCCGGCTGGCCGAAGAGCTGCACGCCGGAATCCGGCAGCAGACCGAGCTGGCCGACTTCGTGCTGCTCAACAAACGCGACCTGGCCGCTGCCGCTACGCTGACAGACCTGACGGCGCAGATTCGCCAGCTCAACCCCCGCGCCCAGATTGTGCTGACCGAACGGGGCGAGATGGACTACGACCGCATCCTGGCCGCAGCCGGAGACATCGTCCGCCCGCCGCAGTCCCGCCAGCCGAGTCCGGCCCACGACCACTTTCACACCCTGACCCATCTGTGTGACGCCCCGCTGGACCGCGGCTGATGCGGACGCTGCCGCCCAGCGTCTGGCGGGCAAAAGGCTTTGTGCGCTTCACCGACTCTGAGGAACAATGGATGTTCCAGTACGTCGCCGGCGAGTTGGACATGGAATGGATCGACCTGTTGCCCGAGCCGCCCGAACACGTGGTGTTCATCGGCAAGGGCTTTGATCGCGATGCTCTCCACGCAGCGCTGCTGGCGTGCGGCGAGTCCACGGCCGACACACCCGACCCACAGGAGGACCGTCATGATTTATGAAGTTCGGACCTATCGGTTCCCGAGTGCGAAAAACGCTTTGCCGAGGCCCTGCCCCACCGCGAAAAATATTCTCCCTTGGGCGCCTTCTGGCATACCGACATCGGCCCGCTGAACCGGATCATCCACGTCTGGCCCTACGACGACCTGCGCCAGCGCACCGAGCTGCGCGGCCAGGCCATGGCCGACCCCAACTGGCCACCCAAAATCGGGGCGATGATCGAAGACATGGAGTCGGAGATCTTTATTCCGGCGCCGTTCATGCAGCCCCTGGGCCAGAGAAACCTGGGCGGGGTGTACGAGATGCGGACCTACCTGTACCAGCCGGGCGCCCTGCCGACCGTCCTGGAACGCTGGGCCGAGGCTGTGCCGGCCCGGACCGAGCTGTCGCCGCTGGCGGCGTGCTGGTACACCGAGATCGGCGGCCTCAACAAGTTCGTCCATATCTGGCCCTACGCCGACCTTGAGGAGCGGGCCCGCATTCGGGCCGCCTCGCTCAAGCTGCCCAACTGGCCGCCGGGCACGCGCGAGTTTCTGGTCAGCCAGGACAGCACAATTCTGATCCCGGCCGCGTTTTCTCCCATGCACTGACTGGAGGGTATTCCCATGGGCGGTATAAAAATCGGTATCGGCTTCGGGCAGTGGAAATACGGGCTGCCCGACCCCGAACTCATCTGTAGCAGCGCCGAGCTGGCCGAAGACCTGGGGCTCGACTCGGTCTGGCTGTCGGACCACATCGTCACCCGCAACCCAACCCTGGATATCACCTGCCTGTTCGCCATGATTGCGGCCCGGACCAAAAAACTCAGGATGGGGCCGAGCGTCCTGACCCTGCCGGCCCGCCATCCCGTTCAGGTGGCCAAGACCTACGCCACCCTCGACTATCTGTCGAACGGACGCATGATCATGGCCGTGGGTAGCGGCAGCGATACGCGCGACCTGGCGGCGTCGGGCATCTCGCCCCGCGAACGCGGCAAGCGGCTGGACGAGGGCATTGATATCCTGCGCCGCCTGTGGACCGAGTCGAGTGTCAGCTACGAGGGCCAGTTCTACCAGTTCGAGGACGTGACGATTGAACCCAAGCCGGCCAAAGGCTCGCTGGACATCTGGATCGGGGGCAAGAGCGACGCGATTCTCAGACGGGTCGTGCGTTTGGGCGACGGCTGGTTTCCGGCCCTGACCACCCCGTACGAATTCCGCGCCGACATGGACAAACTGCAAGCCTACGGCGAGTCCTACGGCCGGCCGGTCGATTCGCGCGAAGCCGGGGTGCTGCTGCTGACCCATGTGTGCGAGGACCGCGAAAAGGGCTGGGAAACCGTTGCGCCCTTTCTGCGCGGTCTGCCCATGCCGCCCGAAGACCTGGCCGCCCGCTGTGTGGTCGGCCCGCCCGAGGAGTGCGTGGAAAAAATACAGGACTTCGTCAACGCCGGGTGTGTCAAGTTTGTCCTGCGACCGGCCTGCCCGCTGGACGAGATCCAGCCCCAGATCACGCGCTACGGCACAGACATCCTGCCCCATTTCGTGACCTGACCCCATGACCGAACAGCAGGAGCGGTGGGGGAGTCGGCTCGGCATCATTCTGGCCGTTGCCGGCTCGGCGGTCGGGCTGGGCAACTTCCTGCGCTTTCCCGGCCAGGCTGCCCAGCACGGCGGCGGGGCGTTCATGATCCCCTACCTGTGCGCCCTGCTCTTTCTGGGCATTCCGCTGTGCTGGGCGGAGTGGACCATGGGCCGCTACGGCGGGCGCAAGGGTCTGCACTCCGCTCCGTCCATCCTGGGCGTGATCGGCAAAGGCGCCCCGGCCCGCTATCTGGGCGTGCTGGGCATCCTCGCCCCGCTGCTGGTCAACATGTACTACGTGCTGATCGAGGCCTGGTGCCTGCGCTATTTCCTGGCCTATGTGACCGGCGACCTCGACCTCGGCTCCGACCCCGCCCAGTACGCGGCCCGCTCGGGCGACTTTTTCCGCACAGTCAGCGGCGACGGTGCCAACGGCCTGATCCCGGACGGCAGCGCCGGGCTGGTGTTCCTGCTGTTCGTCATCGGCTTTAACCTGTGGTTCATTCGCCGCGGCCTGGCCAAAGGCATTGAAACCTTCTGCAAGATCGCCATGCCGGCCCTGATCGTGTGCGCCCTGATTGTGCTGGTCCGGGTCTTGACCCTGGGCACGCCCGACCCGGCCCGGCCCGACCAGAACGTGCTGGCCGGCCTGGGTTTCATGTGGAACCCCGACCTGTCTCATCTGGGCGATTTCCAGACCTGGCTGGCGGCCGCCGGACAGGTCTTTTTCAGCATCGGGATCGGCTTTGGCATCATCATCAACTACGCCTCCTACCTGACCAAGAACGACGATGTGGTCCTGTCCGGGCTGACCGCCTCGGCCACCAACGAGTTCTGCGAGGTGGCGCTCGGCGGCCTGATTACCATTCCGGCCGCCTTTGTGTTTGTCGGGGTCGGCCTGGCGGTCGGCTCCACCTTCGGACTCGGCTTTCAGACCCTGCCCATCGTCTTCGCCTCCATGGGCGAGGCCGGTCGTCTGATCGGAGCGATCTGGTTCTTCATGCTCTTTCTGGCTGCGGTCACCAGCTCCCTGTCCATGCTCCAGCCGGTGTTCGCCTTCCTGGCCGAAGCCCTGGGCCTGTCCCGCTCCAGAGCCCTGGTGTATCTGGGCGGCCTGACCAGCCTGGGCGCGCTGTGGGTGCTGTACTTCAGTCGCGGCCAGGTCGCCCTCGACACCATAGACTTCTGGGTCGGCACCCTGGCCATTGTCATCCTGGCCACCGTCCAGAGCGTGTGCTTCAGCTGGGTGTTCGGCATCGACAGGGGCCTGGCCGAGGCGCATACCGGGGCGCAGCTGCGCATACCGGGCGTCTTCCGCTTTGTCATGAAGTATGTGACGCCAGCCTATCTGCTGATCGTCCTGATCGGCTTTTGTCTCCAGAGCCTGCCGGGCTATGTCCGGGGCTTGGCCGACAACACGGTCGCCGGCTGGACCCTGGTTTTTATCGGGCTGATCCTGGTCCTGCTGGTGGTCATCACCAGAATCGGAGAGCGGCGCTGGCGGGCGGCCGGGCTGGATATTGACGGGCGCCTGCCGCCCAAGGACTGAACGGGAGTGGAGCGATGACGGCTGGGGGCTGGATTTTCATGCTGACATCGGTCGGCTTCGTGCTGGGGCTGGTCGGGTTCTGTTTTTACCGGGTGTTGAGCGGGTCGGGAACGCACCGGCCGGGGGATGACTCGTAGGGTGATGGAGCATCACCTTTTCTCCAGGGCGTGCGAACCGGCGGCCGGGGACCGCTCGAAACGAGAAGCAGCATAGGGACGCGGTGGGGCGATTTCAAGCCGACGCCTCAGGCCATGCACCGCTCCAGCCGCTCCTTGCGCCTCGGCCAGTCCGGCAGCACCCGATCCAGCAGGGCGAAAAAGGCCGGCCCATGGTGGGGCTCGGCAATGTGGCACAGCTCATGGGTGATGACATAGTCAATCGCCTCGACCGGCGCCTCGACCAGGCGGCGGTTGAGCAGCAGCCGCGAGGTCGGCGACATCGACCCCCAGCGCCGACGCAGCCGTCGGACGCTCAGCCCCTGCGGCCGGACCGCTTCCGGGTCGGGGAAGCGCGCCAGGTTCACCTCCAGCCGTTCGGCGAATTTGACCTGAGCCCGGTCGCGGTACCAGCCTTCGACCAGCCCGCGCGTGACCTCGGCCCGCTCAGGTTCACGGCTGTGGACAAGGATAAAGCCACGGCTCAGCCTGACCGTCGCCCGCGCGTGGGGCAACACCTTCAGGCGATACCGCCGGCCGAGATAGCGATGGGTTTCGCCGGCCACAAAACGCCGCTCGGGCGTCTGGGGCAGATACCGGGCGAAAAGGCGCTGCTGGCGGCGCACCCAGGCCGCACGCTTGCGCACCTTGTCGGCAATGGCCTCCAGCGGGGCGTCGAGCGGCGCGGCAACCACAACCGTCGCATCCGGCTCCACGCCGATCTCCAGGGTCGCGCGCTGGCGGCGCACCACCGCGAACTCAATCGTCTGCGCGCCGTAACGCACCCGATGCCGCTCCGCCCTCATCCGGGAAACCTCGCCCTGGCCAGCTTCACGATCTCGGCCTCCAGCTCATCCAGGACCTCGTCCGACAGCGCGATGCCTTTCTCGTCGCGCAGCACATCGAAAAAGTAGTCGTCGATGGCGTTGCGCAGGCTGTTCTGGGCGACGGCGTTGGACCACATGTCAACGATGTGGTGAGCCTTGACGATATCAATGATGGCCAGGGCGATAGTGGCGACCTCGACCCTGTCGAGCGGCTCGCTATCGGCGCGGACCAGCGCTCCGTCGAGAATGCCAAAAAACGCCTGCCCGTCGTCGTTGCCTCTGAGCGGCTCGGGCACGTCGCGGCCCCGGTCCTTGCGGGCAACCTTGGCGGCCAGCTCAAGCACCCGGTTGAGATAGTCGCGCTCGGACAGCCGTCTGGCGCGGTAGTCGCGGATCGTCTCCTCCAGCAGCTCCGAGAAGCGCCGGTAGAAGCTCGGGTCCTCGTCCAGCCTCTCGGTGAGGGTCCGCCGCGTGGCGCTGGCGATGCGGTCGGCCTTGGAGGCGTCGGAAATGCCCGTCTCGTCAACAATCGCCCTCAGCGCCTCGGGGTCGTTGATATTGACGGCTTCGATAATGGTCTCGGCCGGCCCGGCGACCACCTGCTCATCGAGCAGCCGCCGTATCGTGGGCTCGAACTCCTTGACATCGACCGTCTCCTGGTAGCGCAGGCGGACCGCGTGCCGCAGCTCCGAGAAGCGCTGCCAGTCGCGCTTGAGCGTGTCAATCTGCGTCTGGTCGAACACGTCAAGCACCTTGTGCGACGAGAGCGCAATGTGCAGACAGCGGCCAAAGGCGCGCAGCCGTTCGTAAAAGTCCTGACGGACAGCCTTGCTCCATGTCCCGCGTGTTCCTGACCGGCCGAAAGAGGTCCCACAGCTGATCGTGAAGCTGGGGCAGCCTGCGGATGTGCTCCCGCACGTCGTGCAGCGTCCCGGTCAGGTCCGCCGCGTCAAACCCCTGGAAGGCGGTATAGGTGGACAGCGCCTTGTCCAGCTCGCCGAGCAGCCCCTCGTAGTCGACGATGAAACCGAACTGCTTCTCAAGCCCGTCCTCCTCGTACAGCCGGTTCACCCGCGCGATGGCTTGCAGCAGGGTGTGTTCGCGCAGCGACTTGCACACGTACAGCACCGCGTTGCGGGGCGCGTCAAAACCGGTCAGCAGCTTGGACACGACGATGAGGATTTCCGGCTCGCCCGGCCCCTTGAAGGCGTCAATGATCCGGCGATTATACTCGCCCTCCGTCCCGTACTGCGCCATCATCCGCGTCCAGAACGCACGGACGAGGTCTTGGGATGCCGAATCAACCTCTTCGTTGCCCTCATTGTCGTCGGGCGGCGAAATGACGATGGCGCTGCTCACCTGCCCGAGCGCGTCGAGCGCCGCCTTGAAGCGCACGGCCGCAGCCTTGGACGGGGCGACGAGCTGGGCCTTGAAGCCGCTCCCCTGCCAATACCGCCGGAAGTGTTCGGAGATATCGAGCGCCTTGGCCCGAATCGCCTGGTCGGTCTTGGCCAGGGCGTCCATGCGCGAGAACTTCCGCTTGAGGTCGGCCCGCTGCCGTTCGTTCAGCCCCCCGCTGAGCTTTTCGAACCAGCGGTCGATCATGTCCGGGGTGAGGCGCTGTGCGACAATCCGGCCCTCGTACAGCAGCGGCACCACGGCTTCGTCGGCAACCGCCTCGTCTATGGCGTAGGTGTCGATAAGCCCGCCGAAGGTGGACAGGGTGTTCTTCTCCTTGTGCAGCAGCGGCGTGCCGGTAAAGCCGAGGTAGCAGGCCCTGGGCAGGATGCGCCGCATCTTCATGGCCAGCTCGCCGTGCCCGCCGTAGCGGCCGGTCTGGCTGCGGTGGCTCTCATCCACCAGCACGAAGATGTTGGGGTCTTCGTCGGCCGCTGCGCCGCTCCGCGCCGCAATGTCGAATTTGTTGATGATGGTGGTGACCAGTGACGTCTTGTTGCGGATCAGCTTGAGCAGATGCGCGCCGCTGGTCGCCCGGACCGGCTCCATTTCGCACGACCGGAAGGTATCCCTGATCTGCCGGTCGAGGTCGTCACGGTCGGTCACGATGACGATGCGCGGGTTGGGAATGTCGTGGTCGAGCGCCAGGGCGCGGCCCAGCATGACCATGCTCAGCGACTTGCCCGAGCCCTGGGTGTGCCAGATGACGCCGCCCCTGCGACGGCCGGCCGTGTCGAACTGCTTGACCCGCTCCACGGCCCTGCAAACGGCGAAGAACTGCTGGTGACGGGCGATCTTGCGCACGCCGCCGTCAAAGACGGTGAAGCGTCGTACCAGATCGAGCAGGCGTGCGGGCCGGCACAGGGCGAAGATGGCGCGGTCCTGAGCCGTGATGGCGCGTCCGCCCTCGGCCGCCAGCGCCTCGAAATGCGCCCGCGCGTCGGCCAGCCCGCCGGCATACACAGCCTGGGCTTCGGCCACCGCCAGCGGCCGGTCAATCAAGCCCTGCAAGCGGACCGGCGGCTCAGCCAGCGGCGTGTCGTCCTCAAGCGCGCCGACCAGGGCCGCCCGTTCGGCCGCGTTCGGCTCTGCCGCAGCCAGCTCGGCCAGCCGCTCATCGTCCTCCTCGCGCCACGCCTGCCAGAACTTGCGTGGCGTGCCGACCGTTGCGTAGCGCGCCTCGCGCCGGTTCAGGCTCAGCAGCAGCTGGGCGAAGTGGAACAGCTGCGGGATGTTGTCCTCACCCTGGTAGCCGATCAGCTGGCTGTCAGCCTTTTTCAGGCTTGCGGTCGGTCGTTTGTTTTCGATGACCACAAAGGGGATGCCGTTGACGAAGGCGACAATGTCACAGCGGCGGGTCTGGGTGCTGCCGGTTCGCTCGACCGCCATCTCTGCGGTCACGTGATACACGTTGTTGTCCGGCGTGTCCCAATCGACATAGCGGAACGAGTACGACTTCGAGTCTCCGTCAATGGTCTTGGTAATGGTCGTACCCAGCACGAGCGTGTCATAGATGTCCTGATTGGTGCCGCGCAGGCCCTTGAGCCGGTCGGGCGTGGGCTTCAGCCGACGTATCGCCTCATGGGCGTCTTCGAGATCGAAGGCATACTCGCGGCCGCGATGCGTGAACCGGTTGAGCCGCAGCAGCTGCTCGGTCAGCACCTCGTCGAGGATGACGTTGCGCAGCCGCCCGCCGCGCAAGGCCAGCGCCTCAGCCTGAGAGAGCGGCCTGAAGCCCAACGCCACCAGGAGTTGCAGAGCCGGGATTTGGGACTGATATTTTTCGGTCGCGTCGAAGCTCATAAACGTACCGGAGATAAAGTGAGGTCGGTCGGAAAGCCGGTGTTCGCCCACAGCGTCAGCGAGGCATCCGTTCGCGTTTGTGGCAGTGTCTCGCTTTGAGATTCCCCCTCACCCCAGCCCTCTCCCTCCAGGGGCTCACGGCACGACAGTTTGGGAAATGGGACGGGAGGGGGGAGGGCTTCATCCCCTCCTGGGAGGGGTGCCGCGTGAGCGGCGGGGTGGGTTGTCCCCCGCCCCTGCTGCCGCGTCCGCAGGGAGCCGCCGGCAGCGTGCTTCAACCCCCCCCGGCCTTCGGCCACCCCTCCCAGGAGGGGAACCGGCGACTCTTTTCCTCGTCTACGCAAAACTGTCGTGTCCTCAGCCCTCCAGGGGAGAGGGAGCAGGAAATTCCCTCCCCCTTGAGGGGAGGGCCAGGGAGGGGGATGCGTCACACACACAAGGACGATGTGAAGCTGAGACGCTACCGCGCTTGTCTTTGTCTTGCCATTTCAAACCTGTGGGTCTGCCCTCACCAGACAAAGGATCGGGACTCACCTGATCGACAAGGGGGCTCTGGAAATCCAGAGCCCTTTTGTTTTTTTGGCTTCGCCAAACAGCTGTCAAAGCTCATGAGGCGCGCCAGACTCGAAGCGGTGTCCACTCCGCAACGTGGGTGAAATCTCGGTCAGCCGATAACATGACCAGCTCGTGGCGGATGCAAAGCTGGGCGAGCAGCGCGTCAATGGTTCCGACCTGAACGCCGTGGCGACGGCACTCGTTGCGCAACCCAGCCGCGTCAATGTGGTCCTCGCGCCTCGGAACGATCATGGGTAAGGCGGCGAAGCGCTCCACGATCCGCGCCCCAGCCCTCGGTCCCTGATAGCCTTGCAACAATTCTTGCAGCACGATTCCGGTCGTATGAATCGCTTCACCGCTCTGCAAGGCGTCCCGGAGACGCTGCACCTGGGGGCCTTCGGGCGCCGCATTGCGCCGCAAGGCCAGTGACCACACACTGGTGTCTACAAACAGCGTCACCCGCGGGTCCGTTCACGCTTGTAGTCGTACTCGTCGTCCCAGTCGAACTTCCCGAACAAGTCGAGCAAGCGTTCCTGCTCTCGCCGAGCAATGAATTCCCGCAAGGCTCGGGTGACGGTCGCCTTCTTCGTTTTCTCGCCGCCGACTTCCAAGGCCTTGTTCAGGAGGGCCGAGTCTATCGCCAGATTCGTCGCCATTGTGTCACTCTCCACACATAAAATTACACACGGATAATCTCAGAGCGCCGCTGCGGTCAAGCGCCTGGAGCGTTTCACGTTGGGCTGTAGGTGCCCGTCATGCCGGACTTGATCCAGCCTCCAATTGTGTCCCCACGGTACTGCCGTGACAATCTGGTACAGCAGTTCCTCCGCGTTGCCTTCCTGGTTCAATTTGGCAACAGCGTGTTGCCATTTTTCATCAACGGATGGGACGGAACTCTGCCGGTTCAATTCTGCGACGGCTTGCCGCAGAAATTCAGGCTGAGAGTAGGCGGTGTAAAACTGTCTCATGTTTCGCAGATTACGCGGCGAAAAGCCGGTCACTGCGGGAAAGGCTGTAGACAGGTCGCGCGACAGGCGATCTATGACCGCCTGACCCCAGCCGTGGGCGTTCTGCTTTTCGACGATTCCGCGTCCGATGTCCCAATACAGCAGAATCAGGTCACGGTTCACGGCCCGTGCCGCAGAAATCTGCGCCGATTGAATGCGCGACTTGACCTCGCCCAGCCAGGCCGCGTAATCAGCCGCTTTTGCGACGGTATCGGTCATTTCGTAATCCTCCTGCTTTTCCCGTCTCTTTACGGACAGGCGCAGGGCTTGGCCCAGTTGACGACCCCCTACCCCCCCTCTTCCTGTTTTTCAATGATTTCAGCATGTTAGCTCGCTATATTGCCGTATAGGCACACTGCTCCGGGTAGCCCGGTTCCCGCACGAAGGGACCGTGAGCCTTGCCGACCACGACCGGGCACGTTCCCACTGGCGCGGGGTATAGAGGCTACCGCGTGGCATTGGCTGCGTGCGCTTTCTTTCCGCTTCCGCCACCATACCAATTATCTCCACCAGATGGGACAACGAACCCGCATCCTGGGTAGGGTATCAGTTTGAGCCGTAAACCATTGTTTTTACTGGCCAGAAAATTTCAAAGCGATACACGACCTGATATTCGCAGGTCATCTCTTTACCCGCCATTCGCCAGTGAGCAGCTTTTGCATCAGGCTGCGTTTCTGGCGTGCCACAGTGGCTATCTCAGCCTGAAACCTTTCTACCACCTCGCTCCCTGTCTTCAGGATTCCAGCAATCTCGCGCTGCTCAGAGAGAGAGGGGAGAGAAACGGTCATTTTGCGTCTCCGCTTCCTAACGGCCAGGCTCGCCTTGATTCGGGGGAGCGTCGTGCAACACGAAACCCTCATCCGGCAAGAACCCGCTTGCTTCGATAGATTTGTGCTGAGGCACGAGCATCAACGGTTGATCCAGACCGGCCGCCGGGGTTGTCAGATACCATTCCTCTGTTCCCGCCTCGACCAGCAGTGACCGCAAATCGAGCAGACCGGCGCGGAATTGGCGCAACCGTTCCGGCCCAACGCCCGCCACCAGGTAGCGATCCAGGCCGTTCTGAGCCTCAACCGCTACCGCAATGTATTGCCCGCCCGTGGCATCCTGCGCCTCGAAAACCTGCGGGCCATCGTAAGAGAAGAGCGTGTTCGTGTGTTGGATCGTTTTCATGCTCGCAGTGGGCCATCCGTAGGTTGGATTAGCGAAGCGTAATCCAACATCCCAGCGGAACGCCCCGTGTCGGCTTGCGCTCCGCTAAGCCGACCCACCACTACGTGGGTGGATACGTCATTCCCGTAGGAAGTCATAAAGCTGTTCCAGCCTTTTTAGCAATTCATCGAAAGTGACGATTTCAACGTCCTTGGAATTTCCACGGAAAAACTCGAATGACTTCAACTGGTCTTCGTCTGACGGCACCCTCCCAATAATCAGACAGCAGTGAACCGAGTATGACTCGATGTCATAAATTCGACTGTTATTTTTAATTTGCGCGATTTGGCCCTCGAACTGATACTTCTGATCAAGCACCTGGTTGATTGACCCAGATAACGCTACTGACGGTGTGTAGACCCCTTCGCGGTACGGAGTCCCATTGAGAAGTTTCGCCTGTGGGGTCTTGATTTCTATGATCGCCGCGTTGTTGGTCAGGCTGTTCTTGACCAGAAAATCGGTGATCTTCCCGCCTGAACCGGAAAACTTGCGGCCACCGACCGAAGCCTGATCCTGGACCTTGATGGCCGGATAACCGAACGCTTGATTCAGAATGAACGGATTCTGGTTGAAAAAGGCCTGCCAGTGGCTTTCGTCAAGTTTCTGGCAGAGCATTTCTTTGTAACGCTTAATCAGGTTTTCGAGCGTCACCAGCTCAATGTCGCTTTGCAGCTTGGCAAGCTTGTCGGGATGCTTCTCGGCAATATCCTTGGCGTGGTCACTCACCACGCGGAGTACCGCATTTTGGTCGTCTTCTGAAAGAGGCTCTTTACCTTCCGCTGCGGCCGTTAAGAGTTTGCGGTAAGGATGCCTCCCGGTCTTAGCAGTCTTGGTGGGTAATCCGAGACGCTTAGCCAGAATGTTGTAAGCGGCTACTTTTTTGACCGAGTATGCAGCGTTCCGGGTGTGCTGAGCGACCTTGTTTAGCTCCAACCTCAGCTCCTCAAAATCCTCTTCGGCAATATTGAAGACTCGGCCCCTGGACGTTATCCCGGTCTGACGTTTGCTCGAAATCACAATCTCGGTGCAGTCGGAGAGTGATTGTACGGCGTCTATAATGGAGTAGTAAGGCCTGGCTAGGCCAAGGCCATATGCATAGTCCTTGGTGAAGGTCGAAGGGAGGTCCTGCAACATTGCTCGAACCTCTTCGGATGTTTCGGGTACGGTTTGGTCGAAATCCAGATAAGAGCTATCCGGGCACTCAAGCGTGATGCACTTAACCTTGCTGTATTTTGATTTTAAGAATCTATCGTGAAGGCTAAGAGTATAGAGTGTTCTAATGGGATAGATCGTGAGAGATCGCTCCTTACCGTTGATGAGCAATAGCTTGGTCCTATGCTCGCCCACCTCACCCGAGTCCAGGCGTGCATGCTCTGGAGGGACGAAATATACCTTCGCGATATTAGGGCGAATCTTCTTCACTCTCAGAAAGCCATCACGCTTAGGATCATGGGGCACCTGGATCCGAGGCATCAGTTTTCCTCCACTTTAACCCGCCATTCGCCGGTGAGCAGCTTTTGCATCAGGCCGCGTTTCTGGCGCGTGAGAGTGTCAAGTTCGGTTTCGCGGAGGGCAATCTCACGGTCGGCCACGGCGAGGACCTCTGCGATCTCATCCTGTCGGTCACGCTGCGGAAGTTTTACCGGGGATGCCAGAAAATCGTCTGGCGCAATCCGACGCGCCTTGCGCTGGCCACGGGCAAGGTGAAGCTGGGCCGTGTAATAGGCAGGGCGCGTGAGATACTCGATTAACCACTTCGGGTTGACGTGTTCGCTGATATCGAAGGCCGGCAGGTCCAAGCTCGATTCGTAGCCTCGAAGCGATTCAGGAACAAGGGCGAACGCGCCATTCAAGAAATCAAGCTTGCTGTAGATCAGTTGACCAGGAGAGCGGCGATAGTAACGGGTTTTCGTACTCCCGTCTCGTTTGTCGCTCTTTGGCACGGCTCCCTTTCCGTAGAGTTTTACCGTGATCTTTCGGGCTGACGCACCGTCTGAACCAAGAATGCGGCTTTCTGTGAGAAATTCGCCAAAAACGGTGGGCCGTCCGCCGAGGACGGCTTCAGTAATCAGTTTGGTTCGTAGCGCTTCACGACGGGCGTTCAGCGCTGTTGCAAGTTTTGTTGCGGCCTCAATCGCCTCGTCCCAGGTCCGCAGGATTTCGGCAATTTTGCGCTGTTCGGGGAGCGAGGGAAGAAGAACGGGAAACTCCTTGAGTTGTGTCGAATTGATACTCGCAAGATTCGTGCTCTGCTTTGACGAGAGCTGAAAATAGCGCCGTCCATACCCGGAGGCGGCCTGATACGCGAGAAATTCGGGCAGCAACAAAGATGCCTTCGGACGAACAGCAAAAATATGATTCTGGTGTAAGCAGGGCGTAATCTGACCTTGCCAGACCGTTCCCCTCCCCAACTTGTCGAAGTCGCCGCCCTCCGTGAACAGGACATCGCCATCCCGAAGGCTGTACCTCTCGACCTCAGCCTGTTCGACCGCAATTTCCTTGATTACCGAAAGATCAACATACCCGTCCTGGACATTCGCAACACGCAGATAAGGCAGGGAAATAGGCGAACCATTCACGCGCTTGCCTTTGGCAAGGCCGGTCTGAACATCGGATAGCAAGGAGAGCGGAACCTTCCGCCAATCTTTGGGAAGTTCTGGGCTACGCACATCTACTCCTTCTCTTCCATCCCTTCCCGGTCGTGGCGCTCAACTCAGCCCGCACTATCAAGCGCTCCGGGTTCAACGCCGTCCTCTCGACACATGGCGAGAAATACCTTGAGGGACGCCTCGCCCTCGGCTTTCAGACCTGCGATATCCCGTGCGTAGAAATCCGCCCCGCCGTTCAAACCGACGAATTCACCCCGGAACATGTCGATGCCGGGGTCGAATTGAATGAGCGCCCAGTATCCGTTGATCTCCGTCATGTTTTTCATGGTTGTACTCCATTGCGCCTCAGACATTCACGACTATGAGAATACGCCGGAATCTGACCCCTATCTGACCCCTATTTAAGGCACCCAGGGGTCTTATTCACCTCTCCCAGCTTCGGATACGTCTCAGCCGTCACCCCCGGCTCCTCCAAACGTAGGTCAGCTACTCACGTTCGTTGAAGGACACAATTGTCTCCGCAGCGCGGAGACAATCTGCGCACCATTTCGCTTTTTAGCCATCAGCCATCAACTCCTTTCCCTCACTATCTACCCGTCAGCAGCTTTTGTACCAGGCTGCGCCTCTAAGGAGCAGTTGCCGCTTGCGCGCCCCATCCGATATCCGGGCCACCCTGTAACGCAGTTCGTGGAGGATCGGGGCCGCCGTGCATATCTCGTGGCGATATACTTGCAGGCGTGACCGGACTTCGCCGTCAGGGTGCCGCCGGGTAGGTTCGGACAGGATGTTGCTGTCGAGCAGGTCATTCAATCCGGCCATGAGAACTCCGGCGCCGGGCGCCGGTCCCGCCACCCGTCCACTTCGTCAGGCGTCAACTCCGGCCAGTCGAAGCCGGCTTGCGCGCGCCAGTCCTCAACCGCTTGCCAGAAATCCTTAGCAACGGATATTTCCAGCATGACTTTCACCTCCTGGCCATGAATATGGCCATATTGACCCATTCTCGCCATCACTGTAAACGGCACATTTCAGAGGAGATTCACGTCGCAGAGGGTCTTTGAGCGAAATCAGGGCCAGGCTATGCGTCCAACTCCATTGTCGTACCAGCGATACGACAATCTCTTTTTCGCCTTCGGTCCGTTCACTCTCCGCCATCGACAGAACTGGATGCCGGGCCA
>JAGWBB010000042.1:37185-63420 GCA_021296095.1 Desulfurellaceae bacterium
CCCGCCCGCCGGGATATTCCCGCCGACGTAGCCCGTCGCTCCACTGGCTGGCTCACCTTTCACCCCTGGCCGGGGAACTCCGGCAGGTTTTCGACCCAAGCCCCTGATTTTCCACGCTTCTTTTTTGAGGGGGGGGGTGTCTAGGGTGCTAACAGCAGCAAGCACGGACATTGCGCTCCACCTCCATCCGCCCTCAGATCTCAAGCCCCAGCTCCTTGAGATAACCCCTCATACGCCCGCGCACTTCGGCCAACTCGGCCTCAATCTGGTCGATCTCGTGTTGCAGGGCGGCAACGTCAATCTCTTCCTCGGGCTCGAAGGTGTCCACATAGCGGGGGATGTTGAGATTGAAGTCGTTCTCGGCAATCTCCTCGGGGCTGGCCCGGTGCGAGTACTTGTCTACGGCCGCGCGCGCCCTGAAGGTCTCGACCACCTTGGTGATATGCGCCGCGTCCATGACGTTCTGGGTCTTGCCGGGCGTAAACTCCTTGCTGGCGTCGATGAACAGCACGTCCCTGCGGGTCGCGTTCTGGCCGCCCTCCTCGCGCGAGCGGTCGAAGACCAGAACGGCGACCGGAATGCCGGTCGTGGTTAACAGGTTGGCCGGCAGGCCGACCACGGCGTCGAGCAGGTTTTCTTCGATAAGCGCCCGCCGGATGCGCCCCTCGGCGCCGCCCCGAAACAGCACGCCGTGGGGGACGATGACCGCCACCCGCCCGGTGTGGCGCCTGGCGACCTCGATCATGTGGGTGATGAAACCGTAGTCGCCCTTGGACTTGGGCGGCACGCCGCGCCAGAAGCGCGCGTACTGGTCCTTGGCCGCGTTTTCCGCGCCCCACTTGTCCAGCGAAAAGGGCGGGTTGGCGACCACGATGTCGAACTTCATCAGGTGGTCGCCCTCAATCAGGGCCGGGCTGTTCAGGGTGTCGCACCACTCGACGCGCGCAGCGTCCTTGGCGTGCAGAAACATGTTCATGCGCGCCAGCGCCCAGGTCGCGCCGTTCACCTCCTGGCCGTACAGGGCGTAGTTGTCCGAGCCGACCTGCTCGGCGGCGCGGATCAGCAGCGAACCCGAGCCGCAGGCCGGGTCGCAGATGGTGTCGCCGGATCGTGGCGCGGCCAGCCCGGCCAGCAGCCGGGAGACCGCCGCCGGCGTGTAGAACTCGCCGGCCTTCTTGCCGGCGTCCGAGGCAAAACGCGAGATAAGATAGATGTAGCACTCGCCGATGATGTCCTCGGACACCCGCGACGGGCGCAGGTCAAGGGCCGGCTTGGCGAAGTCTTCGAGCATATTCTTGAGCCGGCGGTTGCGGTCCTTGACCCGGCCGAGATTGGCCTCGGAGTTGAAGTCGATGTTACGGAACACGCCTTCGAGCTTGGCGCGGTTGGCGTCCTCAATCGTCTCAAGCGCGATATTGATGAGTTCGCCGAGATTGGCCTCGGTGCGCTGTTCGTACAGGTCATAGAAACTCGCCCCCTCGGGCAGGATGAAGCGCTCGCGTTCCAGCCGGCGGCGGATGCGCGCCCCGTCGTCTCCGTAGCGCGCGCGATAGGTTGCGATGTGGTCGTTCCACAGGTCCGAAATGTACTTCAGGAACAGCATCACCAGGATGTAGTCCTTGTACTGGCCGGCATCGACGACCCCTCGGAAGGTGTCGCAGGCGGCCCAGGCGGTCTGGTTGACCTGCTGCTGGGTAAGCTGGTCGGTCACGGAGCTGTCCTTTCCTGCCCGGTTCCGCAGTGGGCACGCCTGGCGCGGTTGCCGAGCAGCAGGCGGGTCAGCTGCCGGCGCTTGTTGGCCGCCAGGACCGCCAGGGCGCGTTCGCGCTCGGCCAGGGCGTCGAGGGCGACAATATTGCGCTGCGTCTCAAGGTCGGGCACGTCAATATCGAGGGTGTCAAGGCTGGTCCGGGGCACCATCCGCAGCTTCGTGCCCCGGGCGAAGCCGTCAAAATGGCGCTGGGCGGGCGGCTGATTTATCGCCCAGGCCAGATACTCGGGCAGGACGATGTCCGGCTTGGGGCGCAGCACGAAGAGCGGCAGCACGGCCAGGGCCGGCTGCCTGAACCGGGCGTCAAGGGCGACGGCCGTGTTCCGCTCGCCACGGGAGCGGAACACCACGTCACCGGCGCGCACGAAATACTTGGCCGGCAGGTCGCCGAGGCACATACGGCTCAAGCGCTCTGGATTGATGCTCCCGTCCGGCGCGATGTCGCCGAGCTGGATGGTGAGCACCCCCCCGCGTTCCGCAGTTTCCAGGCGGCGACGGACGGTGTAACCGGTACGGATGGTACTGATGTCTGGAAGACGCACTTCGTATTCCTCTGTTCTGAGGCTGTGTATCGAAGTGCGAGAGCGATGTCAAGATAAATAATCTGTAGATCATCCTACTGATTATTACAACGACCTTCACCGCGCCGAATCGCCCGCCGGTGTCCACGAACAGCATCACCGACGTGCCGATGGCATTACCAGATGCGGCGGACGCCATACCGGTCAAAGAGTGTCTCAATCGAAACCAAGCCGAGGTCAAGGGCCAAGGCTTGGGCGATCAACATGCGGTCGAAGGGATCGCGATGAGGACCTGGCAGCCGCCCGGCGCGTTCGCCGTCACGAACGGAGATGGCCAGTTCTTCGAAGCCCTGGTCCGCGATGCAGCCGGTAACGTCATGCGCCACGGCTTCGGCCTCTGGAAGCTTGCCGAGACGATGTTTGGTGGCAATTTCCCAAGCGGACGCCGCGCTGACAAGTATGACGTTCTCGTGATTAGCAATCGCGGCGTGGGCGGCTTCGGACAGGCGTTCATTTCCGGCCAGCCACCACAGAAAGGCGTGCGTATCGAGCAGGATGCGCACTGGAATTACGCCTCCCAGGCGTCCAACTCGTCGTCCGGGAGCGGCTCAAAGAACCGGTCGTCAATCGCAATGCGATCCTTCATGGCACCGAATCGCCGAACGCCTCGACGCCCCTCGTAGCTGACGAGCCGCGCAACCGGCTTCCCATTACGGGCAATAACAACCTCTTCGCCGGCCTCGACCCGTGCCAAGAGGCGCGAGAGCTGAGTCTTGGCTTGGTGGACGTTCACAGCGGACATTGGGAGACCTCCTCGAATCATTTCTTAGCTAAACATATGACTAATCTGCCAATCTGTGTCAAACCCGATTGCACGGGCGGGCTGGCCTTGTGTAGATACTTCTACCACCGAATATGCTAAGCTCCCGGCCACAAGCAGCCCCGAATTTGAGCCGCGCAGGAAGGAGACGCCGCATGCAGCAGGCCACGACCAACGGAACCCAGTTTGAGACCCCGGCCGAGATCAACGTTGAGACCCTGGTCCACGACGACAAGATCCACGCCTCGCTGTACACCGACCCGCACATCTTTGAGCAGGAACTCGAAAAAATCTTCTACCGGGTGTGGGTGTTTGTCGGCCACGACAGCGAGGTGCCCGAGCCGGGCGACTATGTGACCCGCCAGATCGGTCGCCAACCCGTGCTCATGGTCCGCGACAAAGCTGGCGCGGTGTCAGTCTTTCTCAACCGCTGTGCCCACCGCGGCACCCTGGTCTGCCCGGCCGAGTCCGGCAATGCCCGGGCCTTCACCTGTCCCTACCACGGCTGGACGTATGACCTGAGCGGCCAGCTGACCGGGGTGCCCTTCCCCGGGGCCTACGGCCCGGACTTCAACAAAGGCGACCACCATCTGCCGCGGGTGGCGCGCTGCGACAGCTACCGGGGCTTTGTGTTCGCCAGCCTGAGTCCCGAGGGGCCGTCGCTGGCAGAACACCTAGGCATCGCCAGCCGGCTCATTGACCGCGCCTGCGACCTGTCGCCCGAGGGCGAACTCGACCTGAGCGCCGGCTGGGTCAAGCACCGCTACATGTCAAACTGGAAGATGATCCCCGAGAACGACACCGACGGCTATCACCTGGGCTTTGTCCACCGCTCGGTGCTCAAATCCGCCGGCTCGCAGTATCAGCTCTTTATTGGCGAGGAGAGCAATAACAAGGGCCTGCTGCGCGACTGGGGCAACGGCCATACCGAGATCGAATTTTCTACCGGCTACAAACAGCCGTTCGAGTGGTTCGGCGGCGCCCCGGACAAATACGCCGCCTACCTGGCCCAGCTGGAGCACAGCTGCGGCAAAGCCGAGGCCGACCGACGGGTGTTCGAGGGTCCGCCCCACGCCCTGATCTTCCCCAACCTGTTTCTGGCCGAGATGAACATCGCCCTGTTTTATCCGCTCGACGCCGAGGAATCGATCCAGTGGCATACGCCCATGTTCCTCAAGGGCGTGCCCGAGCTGAACACCCGGCTGCTGCGCCAGAGTGAGGCGGCCATGGGCCCGGCGTCCTTTCTGCTGCCCGAGGACATCACCATTGCCAGCCGCAACCAGGCCGGCCTGCACGCCCGGCAGCCCGAGTGGCTCGACCTCAGCCGTGGCCGCAACCGCGAATACGTCGATGAGCAGGGCCGCATCGTGGCCCATTTCACCGATGAGGTCACCAACCGCGCCTTCTGGAAACACTACCGTACGCTCATGGCCCAGGTCTGAACTCCCATGCTGTCAGACACCGAATATCGCGCGGTTGAGGCCTTCCTGTACACAGAAGCGCGGCTGGCCGATGAGGCGCGCTACGCCGAGTGGGAAGCCCTGTGGGAAGACGACGCCATCTACTGGGTGCCGGCCCATCCCAGCGGCGACACCGACCCCAGGCGTCAGATGTCGCACATCTACGACAACCGCTCGCGGATTGCGACGCGCATCAAGCTGCTGCAGAGCGGCTACCGCTACAGCCAGGAGCCGGCCTCGTTCATGCGCCGGTTGATCTCGAATATCGAAATAGAGAAAACCGACGCCGGCGAGTTTGTCGTCGGCTCAAACTTTCTGTTACTCGAGCTGTCCGTCCAGGCCCGGCACGATCTGCGCCAGTGGGGCGGCCGGACGATCCATAAGCTGCGCTGGGTTGACGGCCAGCTGAAGATGTTCTGGAAGCAGGTGCTGCTGGTCAACGCGGCAGAACCCCTGCCCAATCTGACCTTTTTGATCTAACCCATCAAAAGGAGGAGCCATGAAATTCGGAACCATCCTGCCCCATATCGGTCCCCTGGCAGCCGGTCCCGACGCGCTCGACAGCCTGCTCAGCGTGGCCCAGCAGGCCGAAGCGCTGGGATTTGACTCCCTGTGGGTCGGCGATCACGTTGTCCTGCCGACCGCGATCAAACCCCGCTATCCGTACAACGACACCGGCGAGTTTCCCCTGCCGGCCGAGGCCGCCCTGCTCGAACCGCTGACCGTGCTGGGCTTTCTGACCGGCGTCACCCGGCGGGTGCGGCTCGGCCCGTCGGTCCTGGTCCTGCCCCACCGCAACCCCATCCTCACCGCCAAGATGTTTGCCAGCCTCGACGTGCTGTCGCGGGGCCGGATCATTTTCGGGGCCGGCATCGGCTGGATGGAGGAGGAAATCAGCCTGCTGGGGGCGCCGTTCAAGCGCCGTGGCGCGCTGAGCGACGAATACCTGCGGGCCATGCGCGAGCTGTGGACCAGCCCCGATCCGCAGTTCGAGGGGGAGTTCTGCCGGTTCAGCGGTATCAAGTGCGAACCCAAACCGCTCCAGAACCCGCTGCCGATCTGGATTGGCGGACACTCGGCCCGGGCCATGCGGCGTATCGTCGAGTTTGGCGACGGCTGGATTGCGGTGCCCAAGAGCCTGACCGTGTTTCAGGACGGCATGGCCCTGCTGCGCGAGGCTGCGGACCGGGGCGGCCGCGACCTGAACGCCATTGAAATCATGATCGGGCTGTTGCGGACGACATCGGTTGACGAGTTCATCGAGGCGATGAAGCCCTACCAGGATTTGGGCTACGAGTCCTTCATGGTGCCCCTGCCCTTCTGGGGCACCGATCTCCAGTCGGTGCTCGGTCAGATGGACGACTTTGCCGACAAGGTCGGCATGCAGCCGGTCTGACAGTGATGGACACCGGCGACGGCTTACGCACATTTGAGGCTGCGGTCGCTATTGTAACCGGCGCGGCTTCGGGCATTGGCCGAGCCTTGGCCGAAGAGCTGGCCCGGCGCGGCGCGCAGGTGATCCTGGCCGACCGCCAGATCGAGCTGGCCCGGGACGTTGCCGCCGGCATCACCGCCCGGCAGGGCAGCGCCCAGGCGGTCGAGGTCGACGTGACCGACTTCCCGGCGGTCGAGCGGCTGGTCGGGGAGACGGTGCACACCCACGGCCGTCTGGACTACCTGTTCAACAACGCCGGGCTGGCCGTCGGCGGCGAGGCAGGCCTGTACCAGCATGAAGACTGGCAGCTGGTGCTTGCGGTCAACCTGCACGGGGTGGTCAACGGTGTGCAGGCTGCCTACCCGGTGATGCGCACCCAGGGCTACGGCCATATCGTGAATACCGCCTCCATGGCCGGCCTGTGTCCGGCGCCGATGGCCGTCAGCTACGCCGCCACCAAGCACGCCGTCGTCGGTCTGTCGACCTCGTTGCGCATCGAAGCCGCCGAGGCCGGGCTGCGGGTGAGCGTCCTATGTCCGGGCTTCATCCGCACCCCGATTCTGCACGGGGGCGGCAAATACGGCAAAGACCTGAGGCATCTCTCGCCCGAGCAACAAGACCGGCTGGTCGAGCGTTCCAGACCCATGGACCCGGCCGCCTTTGCCCAACGGGCGCTGAACGCGGTGGCCCGCAACCGGGCCATCATCATCGTCCCGGGCGGCTGGAAGCTGCTGTGGTGGCTCAACCGCCTGTCGCCCACGTTTGTGCTGTGGCTGACCCGGCGGCTATACCGCTCGCTGAAGCGGCAGCTGGCCGACACGGATTCTCCCACGTTATCAGAAGGGGGATAGATGCCATCAGGCGAATGCAGCGGAGCGACGAAGCTCCAGTCCAAGGCTTGAGGAGGAACGCGCATGGCAGTCACCCCGTCCCCTCCCACTCCTCCCGCCACACCACCGGCAAGCCCGCAGGCCGATATTGGTATGATCTGGCGCCTCCATGTGGATCAGTACCACGCCATGATCCAGGCTGGCATTCTGACCACGGATGATCCAGTCGAGCTGTTGGAAGGATGGCTTGTCACCAAAATGCCCAAGAACCCGCGCCACCGCGTTGTGACCCAGTTGACCCGTGAAGCCCTGGCTCAGCTTCTGCCCCCGGCTTGGTATGCCGATGCTCAGGAACCCATCACCACTGCCGACAGCGAACCGGAGCCGGATGTTGTCGTTGTGCGGGGAGAACGACGCCACTACCTGGACCGCCACCCAGGCCCGTCAGACCTCGCTCTCGTCATTGAAGTCGCGGATTCTTCTCCGCAACGTGACCGCATCCTCAAGAAACGCCTGTACGCTGCCGCCGCAATTGCCGAGTATTGGATTATCAACCTGATCGACAATCAGATCGAAGTCCATACCGAGCCATCAGCCTCAGGCGCGCAGCCGGACTACCAGCAATCGCGTATCTACACCGTGGCAGACACGCTTCCGGTGGTACTCGAAGGGCGTGAGGTCGGCCGGCTGGCCGTGCAAGACGCTTTGCCCTAGCCCTCAGCCCGGATTCCGTTCCTACTCCAGCCAGGCGGCCTCGCTCAGTCGCCCGCCGCCACGTCCTGAGCCCGGGCCAGGTCGGCCCGCAGCGTCCGGCCGGCCATGAAGTAATGAAACGCGGCCCAGATGTTGATCAGCGACACCCCCAGCAGGGCGTAGCGCAGGGACTCGTCGCCGTAGTCGGGCCGCAGCAGGTCGCTGACCACGCCGATGGTTTGCGGCCCGAAGCCCAGGCCGATGATATTCAGGATAAACAGCAGCAGGGCTGAGGCAACCGACCGCATGCGGACCTGGACCAGACCCTGATTCATGGCAAAGCTGGGGCCGATAAACACCCCGCCGACAAAGGCCGGCACAATAAAGGCGACGAGCGCCAGGCGGGTATCCGACGCCAGGTACATGCTGAAGCCGAACGGCACCGCCACCAGGATGGCGATCCCGACCAGCCACACATTCCAGCGCACGTCACGCCTGGCCAGGCGGTCGGCCAGCAGCCCCCCGCTATACGTCCCCAGGCCGCCGATCAGCCCCAGAAACACGGCCAGCAGCGTGCCGATCGTCCCGCTCGTCAGCCCGTGCGAGCGGACCAGAAAAGCGGGCAGCCACAAGACCACCCCATAGCCGACAAAAGAGGTCAGGGTCACGCCCGTCAACAGGTGGCGCAGGGAGGGGGTCGAGAGCATGAAGCGGACCACCTCGCCCAGTCGCGGGGCGGTCTGCTGCCGAGGCCCCAGGCCCTCGGCATAGCCCCGGGGCGGCTCGCGCAGGCTCAAGCGGACGATGACCGCCAGCACCAGGCCCGGCGCGCCAACCACATAAAAGGCCATCCGCCAGCCGTACCACTGGTTGACCCAGCCGCCGACCAGAAAACCGACCAAAAGCCCCAGGTTGGCCCCAGCGGCAAACACCCCCATCGCCGTGCCCCGCTCGGCGGGCGGATACATATCGGCGATCATCGAGTGCGACGGCGGGCTCGACCCGGCCTCGCCCACCCCCACCCCGATCCGGGCCAGGGCCAGCTGCAAAAAATTCGCCGCCAGCCCGCACAAGACGGTCATTCCGCTCCAGGTGGCCAGGGCCAGGGCGATGATGTTGCGCCGGTTGCTGCGGTCGGCCCACATCGCAATCGGAATCCCCAGCGTGGCATAGAAGATGGCAAAGGCGATGCCGGACAGAAAGCCCAGCTGGGTGTCCGACAGCACCAGCTCGTGCTTGATCGGCTCCAACAGAATGGCCAGAATCTGGCGGTCGACATGGCTGGAGGCAAACACCAGCAGCAGGACGAGCAAGGCGTAGCGCCGGTAGGCGGGGGTGATGGCCGGTGCGCTTGCAGGCGTCGGCTCGGATATAGGCTGGAGGGCCATACGCGTTTCCAATCGACAGGAGTTTCCCGGACCGCCGGCTCGACACTCCCGCTTCCTGTAACCGAGACCACCCCAAAACGCCAGCCCGCAGCCGATTGCATTCGGACACCGGAGCACGCATATAGAGGAGACCGCTCAGACCCCACCAAGGAGGAAAGCGATGGCAGCCTACATCATTGTTGACGTGAAAGTGACCGACCCCAACACCTATCAGGGCTACACCAAGCTCGTCCCGGCCACGGTCGAAGCCTACGGCGGCAAATTCATTGTGCGCGGTGGCGCAGCCGAAAATCTGGAGGGCGACTGGCAGCCCAACCGGGTCGTGGTGCTGGAGTTTGAGAGCGTCGCACAGGCCAAGGCGTGGTGGAACTCCGACGAATACCGGGAACCCAAGGCTCTGCGCCAGAGCGCCTCCCAGGCCCAGATGATTGTCGTCGAGGGTGCCTGAGCCGCGCCGCGCATTGGCGGACGGCTCTCCAGACGCCGGCCAGGAATAATTTCGCCTCTCAGCAGTTTCTACTGAGGAGTAAGACGTGTGAGAGGAGAGGGTATGGCAAGCATCTGGTCGGGGCTGCTGATAGCGGGGCTGCTCTTCTGCGCCTCCCCCGCTTCCGCCGAGTTGCAAATCGGCGACACCTTGGACACCACGAACTGGCAGGAGGCCGAAGGCTTGATGCCGGAAGCCATTCTGCGCCGCTTTGCCTCGGGGCAGCATATCTCGACCCTCATCGAGATTCCCACCGGCGGGCTGGAGTGGGGCAGCCGTTTTCTGGAACTGACCGAGGCCAACGCCGGCAAGTATGCCATAAACGCCAAGGGGGTCATGGTCGAAACCGCAACCGGGACATGGCCGCGCTATACCGACGGCGGCTTCCCTTTCCCTGCAATCGACCCGAACGACCCGCATATCGCCAACAAGATCATGTACAACATGGCGCTGGCCGGCGGCCCGGTCGATGACGTCGATGTGTTCGTCAACCTGTTCTGGGTCAAAGAAGGCGGCCTCGACCGTTCCATCGATTTCAAGGGCCGGGTGATCACCTATGGGGCGCGCTGGAGCGGCCCCCGCGCCAACCCCGACGAGGTCGCGGCAAAAACCCTGCTGTACGGGGTCGCCCCATACGATGCGGTCGGCCTGGCCACGCTGAGCTGGGGCTACCTGGACCCCGAAAAATGGACCTCATTGTGGACGTTTGTGCCCGTTCTGCGTCGTGTGCGCCGGCTGGCCGCGTCGAATACCTCGGACGGCATATTCGGCTCACACTTCAGCCGCGACGACGGCGGCACCTTCTCGGGCAAAATCCAGTACTTTGACTGGAAGCTGATCGGCGAGCGGGAGGCCCTGGTGGCCTATACCCTGCCCACCCCGAAAGTCTGGAAACGCGAGGGCACGGCGTTTCGACTGGTGGCCAACGAGAGCGCGGCGGTCATGCCCTGGCCGGGCAAGAGCAAACTCTTCGATCAGACCGCCATCTCCTGGCAGGGCGCGGCTTGGTGGCCGACCAATCTGCACCTGACCAGGCGCCCGGTGTGGATTGTCGAGGCCACGGCCAAAGACCCCTACTACGCCTATGGGCGCCAGATCATATGGATCGATAAAGAACTCTTCCGGGGCTACTACAAGGAGATTTATGATCGCTCCGGCAAGTACTGGAAGACGATTCTGGTCAGCGGCGGCCAGGCCCTGAGCGAAGATCGAGAGTTCTCGACCCGGCAGGCGGACTATGGTTTAGCCCTTGACGAGCACTCGGCCACCGCCAACGTCGTCCTGCCCCTGCGCGAGGGCAACGATATTCGCGTCAATGTCGGCCTGCCGGAGACCGACTTCAGCTATCAATCCCTGTCGCGCCTGGGCAAGTAGGCAGCCGAAACTCCGAGAAATACCAGGAACCCAAGGCTCTGCGGCAGAGCACCGCGCAAGCCCAGATGATTGCGGTCGCGAGCGTGTAGTTATACGTGGTGCAGCCCAGGAGCGTCATCACTAATACGAGGCTGAGACCATACGGCCGTCATGACACCTTTGGGGCAACGGATCTCCGTGTCGAGATACCACCACCAATGCAAGGGTGAGACCGATGCCCGTTTACGCATAGCTGCCAGACTGGCAACTTGGGCAACGCTGGCATAGAATCGCCCCGTCTGTCTGAGGAACACAGCATCTGCTTCCTCCAGCCGTTTGCGGTCATGATCGCTCAGCTTGCCCTCCCAAGGTGCCAGCGCGCTGCGGACATCAAGGAGTTCCAACACCTCAAAGCCACTGACTTCGGGATACCGCACGCCCTGACAAAACACCGTCAGCAGGTGTTCCTGCTCATTCATGCGAACACCTCTCGAATCGTCCCCATAGCGACAAATCCCCGTCTCTGCAAATACTCTCCCATAGCATCGGGCGGAAAAGCAGTCTCGATCACTCCCGTCCTTGTCGCAATAAGCAACCATTCTTGACTGCCAATGCGCCCGCTTACAGCATAATATCGCTCAGAGCCGTGACGATACAGATACACCAGATTCGTTGCCTCTTTGACCAAGCTCTGGATCAATTCATTGTACTCTCGAAGGGACGCAGCTGCTCTCAGATGCCCCAGACTTTTTCTTTTCTCCAGATGAGACAACGCTTTCCCGGACTTCCACTGAACGCGCAGCCTCAGAGTCCTGAGGCTCGCTGCCGCTTCCTGCTTATAGCGTCGGGTATCGGCCTCCATCTGATACAATCTTCTCTGAGAATTCCTGTGCGAGGAGCCGTACTACACCCATGGACTACAGATGCTATGGCACTTTTACCATGAGATAGCGAAACTTTCGGAACTTTCCTTCTCCAAGGCTCGAGTAATCCCTCCAGACACAGTCATAGGAACCCCCTAGATGAATCGGCTCTTCCCCTACACTCCTCGGTCCTGGGCGAGTCGGGTCGGACCATTTCATATCACCCCCGATTTTCCTACCCTCATGAAGGCGAAACTCATCGTCCAAGGTAGTCCTCTGCGAGGGTTCCCAATAGGACGGATCATTCGTTAGTAAAACTGCGAATCCGGCCTTGGCTGTCTTATGGGTGACCACCTGTTCCAGCCTGCGGATATCCTCGATGAAGTGGTATCGGCCGCCACCTTGCGCTACTTGATTACGGAGATCGAAAGACTCGCCTGCCTTTTTTAAGAGCAGTCTTTGGGTTCGGTATTTCAGCTCAATTGCGACTCTACTCCTTGGAAGCCGAAGCCAGATGTCCAGGTGCATCCTTTCAGGCAGAGAAGGCTTGAACTCCAGACGAACCTGACAATCTGGCAGCGCCTCGTGAATATGCCACGCGAGGGCATGTTGAAAGTCTGCTTCCGAATGAAAGATCGGGCGGTCCAGGGCCAAATCCTTCATAAGACCAATGATGTCAAGCGGCATCGTTCCTCCTCGGTTCTAAGTCTATGACAGTGTTTGTCGCGGTCGCATAGAGAACATCAAGGTCGAGATCGGCACCGTTCGGCCATTCGATCGTTCCGAGCTCAGCATTGACACGGAGCTGCCTGAAATAGGCTTCATCCCGCAGCGGTTCAAAAACGCCCGTGAACTCGATGAGTTGTCGAACTGCCACAGTCCCTTCGGCACCATCTTCAAATGCGAGCCTGAGCCGATATCCGGTCAGCGGTTCTGCCGACACGATATCCTTCAACATGGCGTTTACCCTTGGAAATCGACAAAAATCGGCGACGACCAGGCGCGCGACTCGTGCTCGGCCAGACAGTCGTCGTCGGCCGGCGTCCGGTAGTCGCCGAAACACAGCTTGACCTCGACACAGTTGCCGTTCTCATCGTACTCGCAGCCCAGCGGGTCGGCATGGATCGCCGGACTCGGCTCCTGTATCGCCCGGACATAGTAGACCGCGTCACGCCCCAGACCGGCAAAGTCCGGGTCGTCAAACTCCACCACACAGCCGTTCGGGTCGGGCCGACAGGTAAAACGCTGCCACGGATCGTCGATCAGGCTGGCCATCGGCTCGTCCGGCGCAATCTGAGGCCGAATGCGTACAACCTCAATCCGGGTAATCAGCCGGCGCTCGTCGGACGGGTTATAGCACTCTCCCCGACACACGTGCTCAAGCCGCTCGGGCGACAGGGCGCTGAGGCTGTAGTCGGGACAACCGGGCTGTTGTTTCTGGGCGCCAACCGCCCGGACCCGAAACCGCGGGCTGCCGTTCAGCCCGACGCTGCCGCCCATGGGAATGCGGGCGTTGGCCGGGGACTCCAGCAGATCGAACCACAACAGGATGCGCTCGCCGCTGGTGGCGTAGACTTCCTTGCTTTTGAGCGCCTGCCACACGGCCCGCCGGTCGCGGCCGGTCGCGTGGGCGGCAATCAGACCGCCGGTCAGAAAAAAGCTCGATTGACGCTCAAGCTCAAGAAACTGAAATCCCTGCAGCTGGGTGGTCGCCGGGTCAAAGGGAACCGATTCCGGCCGCGCTTCCTGCTCGGGGGGAGCGAGGCGCCGCGCCCAGGTGGCATCCCGCGCGCCGCGCGCATCGCTCATCGAGCCGCGCTCGACCTCCTTGTAGCCGCTCCCCGGCCGGGCCGTGTGCGTATCGCTTGACGCCATGAAGCCGAACCGAAACCGTTGCGGCGCGCTCGGATCGTCAAAATTGGACAGGGCCAATAGATACTGGGCGGAACCGCCTGGACGGTAGTTGAACGACGGCAGGAAACAGTCCCGGCACTGGCCCGCGTCGAGCCAGTCCTCGGCCCGCGCGCCGGGCACGGTCCGAAAGCCCGACACCTGGGCGTCAAGATAGTGCTGGCGGGCGCGGGTCGCCCGGGCCTCACACTCCTCGGCGCCAAGCTCGGCCGCCAGACACCGCTGGCGAATAATCTCGCCCGCCCGCCAGCACGCGGGCAGATAGTCTTTGCTCGGCGGGGGACAGCTGGCCTGCCCGTCGGCGTCAATGTGGGCCGCCCGCCAGTCCCGGTATTCCTCGGAGTTGCCGTGGCCCGAGAAAACCTCCAGCAGGGTCTGTCTGTCCGGGTCGTGCAGGCCGGCCGTCAGCTGTTTGTCCCAGGTCGAGCCGGCCGGGGTATAAAATCCCCAGGTCGTGCCGTGCGGAATAACCAGGCTGTCGAAACCCCACTGGTCGAGCTTTTCAAACAGCTGGCGCGGGGTGGGTGCAAACTCGGTGCAGGCGGCGGGCAGCTCACGCACGTCAACCCCGTCCGGGCACAGCGGGGCAGCGCTGAGTTCTTCCAAAAAATGGGCGAAGTCAAAATACCGTTGTCGGTTGGGGAAATCCAACAGCCCGGTCGTGAACAGCCCACGCCGCGAACCCGAGCGCAGGATGCGCCCGACATTTCCCCGCGCGCCAATCGGCCGGGCCGGCACCTCGTCGTCCGCCAGGCCGGCAAAGATCACGTTTTTATGCCCGTAGTGGTCGTCGGGCGTCTGGCCGATCTGGGTCCACTCCCAGCCCAAGAAGGCTGCCACGTCGGGACTGGCCGGGTCGCCGGACACCGCATTGCACTGACGAATCGCGTCTTTGGTCTCGGCCCAGCGCTGGGGCGTCAGCCCTTCGGCGTGATCGGTAATCGCCCAGAAATCCAGGCCCGAACAGAAGCGGGCGAAATCGCACGCGTCAGCCGGCGGATGGGCGCCCTCGCCCTGGATCATGGGCAGGCTGATGAGAAACGCGTCGGTGGAAAACGTCGTATGCACGTGCAGGTCGCCGAACAGGATGTGTTTGGCCCCCGGCGCCGAGGCTGCGGCCTGAACGTCGGCCCGCCGGTTCAGCACCGCAGCCGGGATGGGGACCGGGCTGACCTCGCCCGGCCCCTCATGACGGCCGTACAGCCCCAGATACGCCCCGGCCAGATATCCGGCTCCAACAACGAGCAGCACACCACACACGAGCCCAAAGCGTTTCATCGCCGACCTCCATACTCCGCCGACCTAGGCGGCACCGGCATCGGCTCGCAGGCCCGCCGTCTCAATCCCGGCCACGGCGCAGGTCTCGTCAATATCCGAGGTGTCGCCCGATATGCCGACCGCTCCGATAATCGTGTTATCTTCAGCTCGAATCAGCACCCCGCCCGGCACTGGCACCAGCTTTCCTCCGGCCATCACGCTCAGGGCGTGAATAAACGCCGGGCGCTCTTCGGCCACCTTGCCCAGCACCCGCGACGAACGCCCCAGGCCCAGGGCGCCCCAGGCTTTGCCAATCGCAATATCGGTCCGCAGCAGACTGGTCTGATCCTCACGCTGGTAGGCTTTCAGCTGACCCGTCTCATCCAGTACGGCCACGGCCAGGGGGGCGGTGTTCAGCTCCCGGGCCTTTTTCAGGGCGGCCTCTACAATGGTGTTCGCCAGTGTCAAACCCAAGCTGCTCATACAATCCTCCAGTCCCTTATCCGAACGCACGCTCCACAAACCAGAACAGGCCCAGCCCACACAGCCCGGCCGACGCGGCATCAGTCGCCAGGCGGTAGTCCGTGGCGCCAACACCACGGACCAGGAGCTGCCCGCCCGCCCACACCAGTGCCACCACCCCGAGCTGGCCGAGTTCGACCCCGAGATTAAAACCAAACAGCGCCACCACCAGCCGCTCGGTCGGCAGGCCGAGGTCGAGCAAGACACTGGCAAAGCCAAAGCCATGAATCAAGCCGAACACCAGGGTCAGGACCGGCCGCAGGCGGGCCGCCCGCTCCCGGCTGGTGGCCAGGGCAAAATAACACACCGCAAACAGCCCCAGGCCCAGACTGCTCAGGACCGGCAGACCCAGCCCGGTCAGGCCGCGCAGCAGCCCGCAGCCGACAAGCCCCAGGCCGGCGACGAGCCCCAGCCGCCGCCCGGTTCCGCTCGTAATGCCGATGTTCTCGGCGGCCACCAGCGCGAGCGTGAATCCGATCAGCGCCTCAATGACCGGGACGTTCGGCTCAAGCACACCCAGCACAGCCAGACTGAGCGTCAGACTGTGCCCGAGGGTGAAGCCGCTGACCATGAACACGACCTCGCGGACGTGACGGCACAGCAGCAGCAGGGCCAGCACAAAGGCCAGGTGATCGACCCCGCTCATAATGTGCTCAAGGCCAAGCAGGACGTAGGCGCCAAAGGACGGTCCCGGTCGGGCGGCCTGCTCCGGCCCGTCCGGCACGATCACCTGTCGGCGGGCGCTGTCGGTAAACAGATACTCGACCGGCGGCCCGCCGCCTACACGTACCCGTGCATAGTGCAGGTGTGACGGGGCGACCTCAAAAAAGGCCGTGCTGGTCAGTGACAGCCGGGTATGGGCCGGACACGCAAAGCGCCACTCGACGCGCACATAGCCCGCCTGGGCTGCCCGCGCCCGGGGGCCCGCAGTTCGGCACGGCTCGTCCCCGGCTGTCAGCACCAGCCGAGAGTCCAGGTGGCGGACCAGGAGCGTATTCAGATCAAAGACCGCGTCTTCCAGCGCTCCGAGCCGGGTCGCTTCCAGGGCGCGGACGCTGAACGTTCCCCGCACCTGCCCATCCTGAATGTGCCACGACGAGAACGACTGGCTGCGGGTGTGGGCCGCAGCCTGGGTGTTCCACAGCAGCACGACCAGGCAGCACGACCAGGCCAAAACGCCCGTCATCGCTCCACCTCGGGCGCTCGCACAATCTCGGCCTCGGCGCGCAGCCAGGCCAGATACTGGCGCAGGGCCGTGTCTTTTGCCCGCTGGAGGTAGACCGCTTCGACCCGGCTGTGTATCTCCTCGAAGGCGGGCGGGCGGGTCTCCCCGATCTGCTCAAAGAGGGCCGTGTTGTCAGCATGGAAGGCCCGCAGCTCCTCCCGGCTCGGCCGCGCACTGGCGCTATCGGTTACAATCGCCGCCAGCATCGCCCGGGTAATCGTCTGACGAACGGCCCGGTCATGGTCAACCAGCCCCTCCGACACTGCGGCCTGGACCAGCAGTTCCTCTTCGATCAGCCGGTCCAGGACGTGGGTCCGGTCGGCCTCGGTCAGGGGGTTACGCTTATCGCCGGCCAGCATGGCCACCGCCCGCCGGTAGTCCTCGGTTCTGATCGGCGCGCCGTTGACCACGGCAACCGCATCGGCCGGCAGTCGGCCGGCCGGTCCTTTGCCGCCCAGCGCCGACAGGCTGCCCAGGCAGAGCCCGACCAGGCTGCCCAGCGCCAGCAGGATCACCGCCCGCCGGTCTGCGCTCATCGCCTAGCGCTCCCCATAATCGACATGAATCGGCGACGACCAGGCGCGCTGGCCGGCCAGCCAACCCAGCCAGATACCCAGACACACGGCCCAGTCCACCGGCGTGTTCTTTTTCATATGCCTCCTAGCGATCCGGCTGCGGCGCGTCCGCCGCCAGGACAAGCGTCGCCCGGCGGCGCAGGCGGTCCAGCACACGCTCAAGCGCCCGGTCGCGTTCCCGCCGGTAATACTCGGCCCGGACCTGGGCTTTCACTTCCGGGTAGGGACGCACCCGCTCGGCCCGGCGCTCGGCTACCCGCAGAATGTGATAGCCCAGGGGCGAGGCCAGCGGAGCGGAGACCTCCCCGGCTTTCATGCCCAGGGCTGCCCGGGTCAGGCTGGGTCCCAGATAGCGGTGCAAGACGTGGGCTGGCAGCAGGCTGTCGGGCAGTGGAGCGCCCGCCGGCTGGCCGAAACGCCGCCTCGCTTCGGCAAAGCTCATGCCGTCGCGCAGCGCGGCCGCTGCGGTCTGAGCCCGACCTGCGGCGAGAAACGTGAGCTGCTGGACCCGCAACCGGGCCGGCAGGCTGAAGACCGCCCGGTGGGTGGCGTAGAACGCCCGCAGTACGTCTTCGTTCGGTTCGCGCGCCAGCACCTGGGCCACGGTACGATCAATCATGGCCATGACCAGCGCTTTTCTGACCGTCTGGTCCGAGGCAACCAGACCCAGGCTTACGCCGCGCTGAATCAGCAGCTCCTGATCAATCAGCAGTTCCAGGGTCTGACGGCGCTGAGCCTGAGGCGCCGCCTGCGGGTCTGCGGTCCGGGCCAAAGAAGAAACGTGTCGTCCTTCCGCATCAGAACGGTTGACACGTTTCCTCTTCACGGCCAGGTCCAGCTGACGGCGGGTGATGTCCGTACCGTTCACACGGGCCACCACGTGGTCGGCGAAGTCGGCCGACGGGACGGCGAAGGCGCCCGCCGCAGCCAGCCCCAGGCCCAGCGCCGCGCCCAGCCCCAGCAGGCGGTCGCGATAACGGGACAGGGCTCTCATCCGTCCTCCGCAGCCCGCCCACGGCAGCGCCGCGAGCGCGGCTAGTGGGCGCCGTTGGCCAGGAGCTGATCGACTGCGTTTTCGACTACCGTGCCCTTGAAGAAGTCCGGGTTCATGCCCGTCCACAGCGTAGCCGGGTTGGCGAACACGAAGTCGCGGAAGTTGTCTTCGCTCAGTACCCCGTTTTCGACCAGTTCATAGGCCTCTTCCGTCACCTCGGTCATGTCGGGCACATCCCAGTGGCCGATATCCGAGCTGTAGACCGAGCGTACCTGCTGACCGAACGGGTTGGCCGTGGTGTTGAAGCCGGTGGCGTTCATCGGATCGTCGGCCTCGCAGCCGAAGTAGAAGTGGGGAATGAACAGGTCTTTGATGTCTTCGGCCTTTTCGATGCCGGTGCGGTGGAAGTCGTTGGTGATGTCCGGCGCCGCCTTGGTGTTGATGGTCACCCCGCCGGCGTTGCTCAGGTGCTGCAAACGCCCTTCGGTGACCTTCTCACCATATTTTTGACACAGGTCGAGCAGCAGCTCGGGGTTCAGATTGGCCGGATTGTAGTTCTCGATCGCCTCGGGGTTACGCTTATGCCAGCGGGCGATCAGGTCGGCGTACAGCCGCGCCCCGGTGCTCACCCCGCCTTCCAGAAAGGCAAACTTGAGGGTCGGAAAGCGCTGGGTCACGCCGCCGAAGAACAGGGCTTTGCACACCGCCTCACCCGCCTCGGCAAAATGGCCGATGTGGTTGTACATATACGTAGAGGTCGAGGTGCGGCTGCCCCAGCCCATGGCCGCCGAGTGAAAGGTCGGGGCGACCTTCAGCTCGACGCACCTGGCCCACACCGGGTCGTAATCGTAGTCGCTGTCCAGGCAGAAGGTGTCCAGCCAGTAGCTGTAGCGGGCGGCGTCCGGGGACAGCTGCTCCGCCGCCGGGATCGGACGCAATACATGGCCGGCCAGCATGACCGCCTTCATGCCCAGGGTGCCGACGGCATAGTCCAGCTCGGCCAGCGCCTCGTCCGGGGTGTGCATGGGAATGAGCGCGACCGGGATGAGGCGGTCGGCATAGTCCTTGAAGATATCGGCGTGGTAGGTGTTGAAGGCCCGACAGGCGGCCTGACGGATCTCCTGATCGTCGAGATGCGGGGCCAGGAGCCCGAAGGTCGGATACAGGATGGACACGTCGATCCCCATATCGTCCAGGCGTTCGTGGAGCAGTTTGGGCAGCATCGCGGTCGCCCGGTCGAGCGTGTTTCTGGCCGGCAGCGCCCACCACGGCGGGACGGTCAGGCGCTGGGCGTGGCGCTGGGCGGGCGGCAGCTTGTGCCAGTTCAGCATTCCGCCCAGCGAGGCGGTCAGTCCTGCGGTCCGCTTGGTCTTATAGCGCTCGACAATCCCCGGCCCACCGACTTCGCGCAGGGTGTCCATGACCGCAGGCTCAAACTCAACCGTGTGCCCGTCGGAGTCGATGACGGGATGGTTCAGACGAGCCCGGACTTGTTTGGATTTGGAAATCTGTACGGCAGCCATGCGCGTCCCTCCTTGGCTGAAATGGTTGATTCAGGCGACTGTAAACATACGTTGCGTTCACTAACCGGTCGGCTATAGTCCTGTCAAGGAAAGGGGAACGCCTATGAAGATCGAGGTCGGCGAGTCACTGGGCTATTCCTATCTGCGACACGTCAAGAAATGTTGGAGAACCTGTCTTGATTCCGTCTGACGCGCTTATTCTGCTCGATACGAATATCCTCGTGCATTTGATCCGAGGCAAGGCGACCACAATCTCCAGGATCAGACCGATAAGCCCCTAGAAGGCTGTCGGCTTACGCCTCCGGCTAACCCGACTACAGTTCTCGGTCAGATTTTCCCTTTTGACCGACAAATCCTGGAAATCCATACATCCCGGCAATCCAGGTTCAGACAATTGGCCCGCGCCGGTTTGGCCGTCAGGCTCCTCTCGACTATCCGTCTTGCCCGCGTTAAGCTTGTCGGCGAGTGAGGAAGCGGGCCGATTTTCGAGGGAGACAGGAGGGAGTTCGTCATGCCAGTTATTCAAAACGATACTGCTCAGAAGTTCGATCTGCCGGGTCTGGTCCATCAGACCGTTGCCGGTCCCGAGCACGGCATGAAAAGCCTGGAGCTGTGGAAACAAACGATTGCGCCAGGGGCTGGGACGCCGGTCCATCGCCATGACTGTGAAGAAGCCATCCTCGTCCTGAGTGGTTCAGGCCGGCTTACCATCGCCGGCCAGGATATGGATTTTGGTCCGAACTCGACGCTCCACATTCCGCCCGATGCGATTCATCAAATTGTGAATACGGGCACCCAGGACATGCATATTGTCGCCGCTCTGGGCCAAGCCCCGGTCCGGGTATGTACCGAGGACAATCAGGCCATGCCCCTGCCGTGGCAGGCGAAATAGCCTCGGGTCGGGATATTTCTGGTAACACCGCCCAGGGTCAGACCCTTGATGCGCTCGAAGCGGGCGAGCCGTCCGCACTCCCAGGCTACGGGCTGGTCATGCAGTCTAGTGGGGCATATACGCGGCTGAGGGTCGGGGCTAGGTGGCTTGCTCCTCAGTCTCGACATTGAGCGCCTGAAGACGCTCGGCCCCTGCCGCTTGCAGTAAGCGGACATCAGCAGCGGCGAAGAGGACCTCCTCCCCCAGCGCTCTCTTAAGCGTAAGAGCGGAAGCCAGATGAATAGCATCAAATCCCCTGAGAGGATGGTGACGGATGAGGTCTCTGGCCAGCTGGAGCGTTGCCTCACCTGTCTCGACCCGGATATAGGCCGACCATTCGCTCTCGAACTGCTGGCAGGCGCGGTCGTAGTGCATGGCCGAAAGCTGCTTGTCCCGCAATTTCCGAGTCAATCCCGAGTAGATCTCGACATAGGCGATTTTTGCCGTAGCGACCGCCCCCCCTTGATCAATAAGGCTGGCAACAAGAACCGACCCTTTTTCTTCGACAAAACGTTTGATTAAGGCGCTGGTGTCGAAATACGTCATCGGCGCTCTTCTAAGACGAGCTGTGAGACAGGAGTGCCTTTCGTTTTCGCTCGGCGTAGCCGAGAGAGAGGCTGGCGGGTCGGCAAGGTCACGACGCCCTGAGCGGCCAACTGGGCAAGGCGGGCCTCTTGACTCTGGATTTGCGTGGCAGACAATCGGTTTACCACGGTCGGTCACGACAATCTCCTCTCCCTGTTTTGTCAAACGCAAATAATAGGTGAGCCGGTTCTTGAGTTCCTTGATTCCCACACTGCCCATGCCATCCTCCTTGAAGTAGCTACTATAGCCACGAAAAAACAAAAGGAAAGGCTGGATCGTTCCAGCCGCCCTCCGGGCTGTTCATTCCGCGCCGATTTGCTACCCTGGCCCGCAGCTGTCATTCCGCAAACGCGAACGATGATATCTTCTTGACGGAGTGGTCATCATCGTTCACGTTGACCGACAGCAAAACTGCGGCTCGGCGCCTTCATGCGCCCGGTCAGCATTCATACCGCGGCTTGGCGCTATCCCGGCGCCTTCCCGGACGCCAACTTTAATTTCGGCCACTATCAGCGCTTTGTGCGCACCCTGGAGCGCGGCCGCTTCGACGCCTTTTTCATGGCCGACCACCTGGCGGTCATGAACATGCCGATGGCGGCGCTCAAGCGCAGCGCCACGGTCACCTCCTTCGATCCGCTGACCCTGCTGCCGGCCCTGGCCGTGGTGACCGAACACCTGGGGCTGATCGCCACCGCCTCCACGACCTATAACGATCCCTACCACGTAGCCCGCAAATTCGCCTCGCTCGACCACATCAGCGGCGGCCGGGCCGGCTGGAATGTGGTCACCTCGGCCAACCCCCAGGAGGCGCGCAACTTTGGCCGTGAGCAGCATCTGGAGCACGGCGAGCGCTACCGGCGGGCGCGCGAGTTCTTCGATGTGGTGACCGGCCTGTGGGACAGCTGGGCCGACGACGCCTTTATCCGTGATGTGGAGACGGGCGTCTATTTTGACCCGGATAAGATGCACGTGCTCGACCACACCGGCCCCCACCTGTCGGTGCGCGGGCCGCTCAACGTGGCCCGGCCGGTCCAGGGCTGGCCCGTCATCGTCCAGGCCGGCGCCTCCGAGGCCGGCCGTCAGCTGGCCGCCGAGACGGCCGAGGTGGTGTTCAGCAGCCCCAACACTCTTGAGGACGGCCAGCGCTACTACGCCGACGTCAAGGGCCGGATGGAAGCCTGCGGCCGGTCGCCCGACCAGCTCAAGATCCTGCCCGGGGCGTTTGTGGTGGTCGGCGACAGCAGGGCCGAGGCGCAGGCCAAAAAGACCACGCTGGACAGCCTGGTCCATCCCGATAGCGGGATTGCCACCCTGTCCGTCCTGCTCGGCCACGACGTGTCGGGCTTTGAGCTCGACGGTCCGCTGCCCGACATCCCGGACAGCAACGCCAGCAAAAGCGGCCGCCAGAAACTGGTCAGCATGGCCCGGCGGGACAATATGACCGTCCGTCAGCTGGCCCAGTACGTGGGCGGCAGCTTCAGCACCCTGGAGTTGATCGGCACCCCGCGCACGATTGCCGATCAGATGGAGGAGTGGCTGCTCGACAAAGGCTGTGACGGCTTCAACATCATGTTCCCGTATCTGCCCGGCGGACTCGACGACTTCGTCGACCGGGTGGTGCCCGAACTCCAGCGGCGCGAGCTGTTTCGACGCGAGTATGAGGGCCCGACGCTGCGCGACAACCTCGGTCTGGCGCGCCCCCGGAACCGCTTTTTCTGCGGCTAGACGAGCGAAAGGCCATGGACAGACTCGCGGGCCTCGACACCCTGGTCATCCAGCAGCGCAAAGAGTGGAGCGAAATCCTGGTCGGTTGGGAGGCAAAGAACACCTACGCCGTCCTCGACGAGACGGGTGAGGAGGTCTATGTGGCGGCCGAAACGGGCGGCTCGATGTTTTTTCGGCTGCTGCTTAAAGCCCTGCGTCCCTTTACCATCCATATCCTGGAGGCCGAGGGACGCTCGATTCTGCGCCTGGACAGACCCTTTCGGCTGTATTTTCACAGCCTCGAGGTACGCGACCCGGACGGCCGGCGGCTGGGCAGGGTAGACCGGCGCTTTTCTCTGCTGCGTCGGCGCTATACGGTGTCCGACGACACCGGCCAGGAACGCTTTCAGCTCTTTGGTCCGCTGTTCAAACCGTGGACGTTTCTGATCCGGGCCAGGGACGAGGAGATTGGCCGCATCACCAAGAAATGGTCCGGGATGCTCAAAGAGAGCCTGAGCGATGCGGATAATTTTTCCCTCAGCTTTCCGGCCGAACTCCAGCTCCAACACAAGAGCGTCCTGCTGGGCGCGGTGTTCTTGATCGACTTTGTCCATTTTGAGGGTCGATAGTGAAAATTTCTCTCAAGAATTTTCTTGATAAAAGCCGGAGTTTCGCCTATGTAGCCCAGACAAACTATTTTAGTAAGGGTACTTTGTGAGCGTTCAACTCGTTATTCTTGATCGAACGTTCTGGAAACGAATCTCGCCCATTCGGCTGCTTAGGCGAGGGAGGAGCCATGTCACACTCAGACAAGCCGTCGGTACTCGAAGGCGTCCGCGTATTGGATTTCGGCCAGTATATCGCCGCTCCGGTGGTAACCCGCATGATGGCGGACATGGGCGCCGAGATCATCAAGGTCGAACTCGCCCCGACCGGGGACAACTCGCGCTTTTACCCGTACTTCAGGGCCGGCCAGAGCGGGGGCTATATTCAGCACAACCGGGGCAAGCTCAGCCTGTGTCTGGATATCAAGAAGCCCGAGGGCGTCCGGATCGTCAAGGAGCTGGTGCCCAAGGTCGACGTGGTCATCGAAAACTTCAGCCCCGGCACCCTGGGCCGCTACGGCCTGGGCTATGACGACCTCAAAGCGCTGAATACGCGGCTGATCATGTGTTCCATCTCGGGCTTTGGCCAGGACGGCCCGCTGGCCCACAAACCCGGGGTCGATACCTTGGCCCAGGCCATGAGCGGGCTGCTGCACCTGACCGGCGACCCGGACAAGGCGCCGACCTATGTCGGGCTGTTCATTGCCGACGAAAACGCCGGCGTGCACGGCCTGGCCTCGGTGTGCGGCGCCCTGTACTACCGCGAGAAAACCGGTCGCGGCCAGTATATCGACCTGTCCCTGCTGGAGTGCCTGTTTCATCTGCACGACACGGCCGTGCAGTTCTACACCCTGAGCGACGGCAAGGAGAACCCGACCCGCTTTGGCTCGCACCACTACGCGGTCGCCCCGTGCGGTATCTTCAAGGCCAGCGACGGCTATGTCGTCATCGTCGTCCTGGAACACCAGTGGAAGACCTTTGTGAAAGCCGTGGGCAAACCCGAATGGCTGGACGACCCCCGCTTTGACACCAACCAGCACCGGGCCGAAAACCGCTTTGCCCTGGTCGAGTTGCTCGAACACTGGCTGCAATCCTTCCCGACCCGCGACGAGCCCTTGGCGATCCTGGACAAGGTGCGGATTCTGAGCGCCCCGGTCCTGGATATCGGCCAGATCATCAACCATCCGCACATGAAGGCCCGCGGCGCCATGCAAGAGGTGGCCCACCCCGGCATGGGTCCCATCGGCATTCCCAAGACGCCGATCCATTACTCCGACACCCGGGTCGAGATCCGGCGTCCGGCCCCATTGCTGGGCCAGCACAACGCGGATGTCCTGGAACGCTACCTGGGCTATTCGGCCCAACAGGTCACAGAACTGACCGACAGCGGCGTATTGGTCCAGGAGGCGCTGGTCGCCGAGATGCGCCAGCGCGGCGAGATTCCGTAAACCCCAAACCCGATGGAACCACTTGAGAGGAGGACTTTAACTCATGTCAGCACCCAATCCCTTTTTGGCGGACAACTTCGCCCCGGTCCGAGAAGAAACCCAGCTTGAAGACCTGCGCGTCATCGGCGAGCTGCCGCGCGACATGAACGGCATGTTCGTGCGCGTCGGCCCCAACCCCCAGTTCGAGCCGATCGGCACCTACCACTGGTTCGACGGCGACGGCATGCTGCACGGGGTGCGGGTCCAGGACGGCAAGGCCTCGTACCGCAACCGCTACGTCCAGACCAAAGGCTTTGAGATCGAGCGCCAGCGCGGCCGGGCTATCTGGTCGGGCCTGATGGAACCGCCGCAGTTCGACAACCCGGACGGCCCGTTCAAAAACGCGGCCAATACGGCCCTGGTGTGGCACGACGGGCGGCTGCTGGCGCTGTGGGAGGGCGGCGAGCCGCACCACATCCGTGTTCCCGGCCTGGAGACGGTCGGGCCCTACGACTATGGGAGCAAACTCACCAGCGCGTTTACCGCCCATCCCAAAGTCGACGCGGTAACGGGCGAGATGATGTTTTTTGGCTATGCGCCGATGCCGCCCTACCTCCAGTACAGCGTGGTGGCCGCCTCGGGCGAGCTGCTGCGGACCGTGCCGATTGATATCCCGGCCGGGGTGATGATCCACGACTGTGCGGTGACCGAACACTACACCCTGCTGCTCGACCTGCCGGTTACCTTCGACCTCCAGGCCATGACCAGCGGCGGACCGGTCCTGAACTGGAATCCCGACAACGGGGCGCGGATCGGGGTGATTCCCCGCCACGGCAGCAACGACGAGGTGCGCTGGTTCGAGATTCCGCCCTGCTATGTTTTTCATACCACCAACGCCTATGAGGCGGACGACGAGGTCGTCCTGATCGCCTGTCGGGTCAACTCGACCAGCGTCCTGATGGATGACGGCCAGTCGCCCCCAGCCGAACAGGAAGATCAAGCCCCCCGCCTCCACCGCTGGCGTTTCAACCTGAAGACCGGTGCGGTCAGCGAAGAAGGGCTGGACGACGTGCCGTCCGAGTTTCCCCGCATCAACGAATCCCTCACCGGGCGTCCCCACCGCTACAGCTATGCGGCGCGTGTCCCCACCGGCGTGACCATGCCGCTGTTTGACGGCTTCCAGAAATACGACCATCAGACCGGCCGAGTCGAGTCCCATCCCCACGGCCCCCAGCGCTACGGCGGCGAGGGCGTGTTCGTGCCGCGTGACGGGGCCAGCGCCGAAGACGACGGCTGGCTGGTGACCTATGTGTATGACCAGACCGAACGGGCCGCCGAGATGGTCGTGGTCAACG